>DATDFQ010000032.1 GCA_036522515.1 Bacteroidota bacterium | reverse complement strand
TATACGCGCATCTTCCCAAATTCCAACATAGGGATGGTCGTGCCGTATACGAAAGATGAGGGCGACAAGGAGGGATTCATAAAACACTCCCGGTTTACGCTTGCCGGGAAGCTTTTCATGGCGATGGACAGTTCCGGACCGCATGATTTTATTTTTAACGAAGCGATCTCCTTCATCGTGCGATGCGAAACCCAGAAAGAGATCGACCACTACTGGGAGAATCTCTCCGCGGTTCCCGCGTCGGAACAGTGCGGTTGGCTCAAGGATAAGTTTGGCGTGTCGTGGCAAATCGTCCCTACGGTAATGGACAAGATGCTGAGCTCCGGGGACAAGGAAAAGATTTCGCGCCTTACCCAGGCGTTTCTCAAGATGAAAAAGTTTGACATCGAAAAGCTGGAACGTGCATACGAAGGAAGATAGGAGGCCGCGGCCATCGGCGCAGATTCCGTGAAAAAAAGCTACCTGCCTCTGCTGGGGATTCTCGTCTGCACCCTCATCTGGGGATCAACCTGGCTGGCGATCAAAATCGGACTGGAGACGCTGCCCCCTTTTCTGTTCGCGGGCATGCGGTTCACGATCGCGACCGTCCTGTTGTACGGATTCATGCGCATTCGGGGGATCCCTTTTCCCAAAGACCGGACCGCATGGAAAGTGATGCTGGTGCTCGGGTTTTTCCAGATGCTTGACTACGCGCTGGTGTTTTGGGGGGAGCAGTATATTCACTCCGCAATGGCGGCGATCCTCTTCGCCACCATGCCCTTCTTTGTGATCCTCTGCGGTTACGTCATGCTCGATGAACACCGCACAACCTGGTTGAAGGTCCTTGGAATCATCATCAGCTTCGCGGGAGTGGTTATCATCTTCATGCGGGATATCGGCAGCGCCCAGGATTCATGGATGGGAGACGTGGCGATTATCCTTGCGGCCCTCTTCGGCGCGATCTTCAGCGTCTACGCCAAGAAACATGCGAACGAGATCGACGCCGTGGCGAACACGACCGTACAGATGGCGTTCATCGCGGTGTTCTTATCGGCGATCGGCCTTGTAACCGAGAATGTCTCAGAACTGCAATTTACCGCCAAGGGAATCGGAAGCATTTTCTATCTTGGGACTTTGGGTTCCGCGGTTGCGTTCGCCGTGTACATGTGGGTCATCAAGCGTGTGAGCGTCATCGAGGCGTCTATCATCCCGGTGGCTACGCCGGTTGTCGCGGTTTCTCTGGGTTGGCTGATTCTGGATGAACGTCTGACGCTGGATTCCCTCTGGGGGGGCTGCATGATTCTGATAGGAGTCTATCTGGTCAATATCCTCCGGGAAGAGCAGCTTCCATGGTATAAGGCGGCGCGGACGGCGTTGTAGAACGGGTAGACTGAAAAAACGCAGCCTAAAGGCTGCGGCTACCAAGCCCGAGGCGTGGGTAGGCGCGACCTTCAGGTCGCGTAATGAGTTGTTTTTGGTTTTGGGGTATATTATAATTCTTTCGAGGAGGCGCTGCACGGAAGTTCGACCCGACAAGTCGCCGGGAAGGAGGAGGTTGTGAAAAAACTCGTCATTCTCTTGGCGTTACTCGCTGCGAGTTGCAGTGAGAACCAGCTGATCGTCCCCAACACCGTCACCCTGGACCGCCAATTCACCCTGCGGGTGAATCAGGAAGCGGTTCTCCAGGGCACCCACTTCACAATTACATTCAAGGGTGTAACGGAAGACTCCCGTTGTCCGGACAATGCGCGTTGTATCTGGGCGGGGAACGCCGAGCTCGTGTTCGAGCTGAGAGATTCAGGCCAGCCGGCCACACCAGCCACGATCAATACCTATCTCGATCCGAAGCTGATCCACTATTCCCAGTATGAGATCCAACTGGTGGATCTCAAGCCGTATCCCCATGCGCCTGTGCAGATCGACCCGGGTGATTACATCGCGACAATTGTGGTGACGGGAATTTAGCCTGACTGTTTCCACGTCTTGCCGATCGCATCAAGGGCAAGCTGTGGAGAATGCATGCTGAGCGCCTGGTTCAACCGCTCGATCGGCTCGTCGATCGGTTCGTTGCTGAGAGTGAATGTGTGCCAGTGGACGGGGAGAATCGATTTTGCGCCCATGTGATTCGCCATCGCCACCGCCTGCTCGGGATTCGCGTGGACGAAGATCCAGGGATCATAGGCGCCGATCGGGAGGATGGCAAGATCGGGAGCAATTTGGCGATTCGCGAGGGCTTTGAAGTGTTCCTGGTAGGCGGTATCGCCCCCGAATACGATGTGGTGGCCGTTTTTGGATAGCAAATACCCGTTGAAGCTTCGTCCATCCTGATTTCCCCTCGAGCGATCCTGTTCCCACGGATACCGCCAGCCGAAGTGGTTCACCTTCAGTCCCTCGACCGTCAGATCTCCCATCGTGGTCTTCTCTCCCCAATCCAGCTCGCGCACTTGCTTGTTCCCGAGATCGTCCAGGATATCCGATGTGTTCTTGGCCATGATGATCGGCACGTGCCTGCCCATCCGCCGGAGTGTCGCGAGGTCGAGATGATCGAAATGGGCGTGGGAAAGAAGGATGAGATCGAGAGGAGGAAGTTCCTCGATCCGGAGCGCGGGCGCCACGAGCCGTTTGGGGCCGAATGTTCCGAGCCGGATGAAGCTGGGGCCGACTCTCGATGAGAAGACCGGGTCGGTGATGATCTTCGTTCCGTAGAAATTGATCAGGACCGTCGCGTGGCCGATCCATGCCGCGGTGATGGTCGAATCATCCCAGCTCTTCGGATCGGGATGAAACTGTGCGGGCTCGGTGTCGACCGAGCTGAACAGGAACGAGAACGGAAACCATTTGCGTTTGCGCGCCTGCGCAATGACTTCCCCGGGGGCGAGCATTCCCAATCCGACTGTTGTCATGAAATTCCTTCTGGTTACCACGCCTTCACCTTGTCAAATCTGAACGTGTACGGCCTGCCAATACTCAAACAGCGGAGGTCCCCGCACGGTTTCCTTCCAACTCCACGCCCGCAGCCGGCTTTGAACCAACGGCTGTACCGGTCCGGAGTGCGCGGAGCTTCTTCAAGAGTCTCGCGATGAACGCCGGCACCGTCTCGCGCCATTCGTCGACTTTGGAATAGACGACGGGAACGAGCACAAGCGTCAGGAGAAGCGAACTCACGAGGCCGCCGATGAGCGCCCAGGCGAGACCGGATTTCCATTCGGATCCGGAACTGAGGCTTGTGGCGATCGGCATCATGCCGACAATCATCGAGGCGGTGGTCATCAGGATGGGACGCAACCGTGTCTGGCCCGCCTCCATCAAGGCGTCGAACACGCTCAAGTTCTGCTCGCGGCGCATCTGGTTCGTCCGGTCGACGAGCAGGATGGCGTTCTTCCCGACGAGTCCTATCAGCATGATGATCCCGAGAAGTGTAAAGATGCTCAACGACTTCATCGTGAGCGCCAGCGCGAGGAACGCGCCGATCACCGCCACGGGGATCGAGAAGAGGACCACGAACGGGTAAATGTACGAATCATAGAGCGCCACCATGATCATGAATACGAACAGGATCGCGGCGACCATCGCGAGGAGGAGGCTGGAGAAGCCCTCCTGCCGGTTCTGCTCGTCTCCCGAGTAGGTGACTTCCACGCCCGGGGGCAACGCGGTTTTGGCAAGCTGCGTCCTGATATCCGCAACGATCGTGCCGGAGGGCCTGCCGACAGCCTGCGAAAAAACGTTGACGGAGTAGTTCCGGTTCTGCCGTTGCAATTTCGAGGGGCCTTTGCTCATGTCGACGCTCGCGAATTGCTTGAGCGCGATCGTCTCCCCTTTCCGGTTGACGAACGGGAGGTCTTCGATATCGCTCTTCCGGGCGCGGTCAAACTGGTCGAGGACCACCCGGATCGGATACTCGTTGGCTCCGTCGCGGAATTTCGACTCGTCGTCCCCGTTGAAGGCGATCCGCAGCCCTGCGCCGACTTCTCCGAGGGTAAGCCCGAGCTCGGCGAGCTTCTCGCGATCGATCTCGACGCGCGTTTCAGGCTTGCCTTCTTCCGAGGAGAGGCGAACGTCCGCGGTCCCTGGGATTTTTCTCACGACACCTTCGATCAGGGCAGCCGCTTTACGGGCGTCGTCATACTCGGGCGCGCTCACCACGAGCATGATCGGCGACTGGTTGGCGGTTCCAAAAATCCCGATCGGACTTACGCGCACCTTCACGCCGGGGACCTGCTGCACCCAGCTCTTGATCTGGTCGCTGATCTCGTCGGTCGTACGGCTCCGTTCGTCCTTGGGAACCAGGGCCACGTTCAATTCGGAGACATAATTCGAGGATTGCCCGACAAACCCCTCGGTCGAAACGCCGACGTTCACGAAGGTCTTTTTCACCTCGGGGATCTCCGAGACGAATCGCTCGACATCCTGCGTGACGTGGTTGGTGTGGTCGAGCGTCGAACCTGTGGGAAGCTCAAGCGTCACCGTAAACTCCCCCCGATCGACGGGCGTCATGAACTCCGATCCGATAAAGCCGAAGGGCACGAGCATCAGCGAGCCGACAAAAAGCGCCAGCGTCATCAACGCCACCTTTCCCCGGTTTTGCAAACCCCATTTCAGGACGGCGAGATACCGTTCAGTCAGCCCCTCATAGACTTTCTCAAACCAGAGAGCGAACCTGCCGAGGATCGAATCCTTCGTCAACCGCTCCACTTTGGTGAACCGCGAAGCGAGCAGCGGCGTGACGGTGAACGACACGAACAGGCTCATCAGGGTCGAGAACACCACCACCAGGGCAAATTCCCGCATGATATTTCCGACGAGCCCCGAGACCAGCGCGAGCGGGACGAATACGACCACATCGACAAGCGTGATCGAGAGAGCGGCAAAGCCTATCTCGTTCCGGCCTTTCAGCGCGGCCACCCGGCGATCCTCCCCCTTTTCGAGGTGCCGGTAAATATTTTCGAGAACGACGATCGAGTCGTCGACCAGGATCCCGATCACCAGCGACATTCCGAGAAGCGTCATCAGGTTGAGGGTAAATCCCGCCGCGTACATCCCGATCAACGTCGACACGAGCGAAGCGGGGATCGCCACCATCACGATGAGCGAGTTCCTGATGCTGTGCAGGAATGCCAGCATCACGATCGCGACAAAAAAGATCGCCAAGAGGAGATCGTGCTTCACAGCATCCGCTGCGTCGATCGTGAACGTCGACCCGTCCTGGGCGATCTCAAACTTGAGGTGCTTGTCCGCGTAATCCGCTTCGATTTTTTTCAGTTCGTTCCGCACAACCGAGCTCACCTCGACGGCGTTCGCCTCCCCCTGTTTCTGGACCAGGATCGCGATTGACGTTTTGCCGTTGATCCGGCTGATGCTGGAATATTCCTTCTGGCCGTCTTCCACCTCCGCGATGTCGGAAAGATGGACGGCGGTCCCCTGTCTCGATTGCCCGACCACGAGGCGGCGGATATCGTCGATCGACTTGAATTTCCCGGCAAGACGCACCACATAGCGCACGTCTCCTTGCTCGATTTTGCCCGTCGGAAAATCGAGGTTTGAAGACTTGATCAGCTGCGTCACCTGGAGCAGCGAGAGTCCTGAGGAGCGGAGCTTCTGCGGGTCGACATTGATCCTGATCTCGCGCTCGTCTCCTCCGGCCAGCGTGATCTGGCCGACCCCCGCGAGTTTCGCCAGACGCGGCTGGATCCGGTCGCTCACCATCTGAAAGAAGTCTCTCGAAGGCATGTTCGCAGTCGCGCCGAGCCGGAGAACCGGCAGCTCGTCGAGGGCGAATTTTGTGAGGCTCGGGGTTTTCACCCCTTCGGGGAACCGGGACCCCACTTCGCTGATTTTTCTCTGCGCATCCTGGAGCGCGACGTCGATATCCGCGCTCATCTCGAGCTCGAGCGAGACGATGGAGACCCCTTCCTGCGAGGTCCCGTAGACTGTTTTGACCTTGTCGACGCCCGAGACGGCATCCTCCACGAGCTTCGTCACCGACGTTTCGACCTCGTTCGGCGACGCGCCGGAATAAACGGTGATGATCGTGATCCAGGGGGGAGTGATCTTCGGGAGAAGCTCGTACTTCAGTTGCGTATAGCTGAAGATCCCCACCACTGCGAGCGCCGAAAAGATGACGACGATGAGCGTCGGCCGTTTGATGGATAGTTCTGTGAGTGTCATGGGAGTCCTAATTGATAATGGTGACCGCGGCGCTGTCGACGAGATTATTCTGGCCGGAAACCACAACCTTGTCGCCCGCCGAGAGCCCTTTCGAGACGATGAGTTGAGTGCCGATCTCGGCCGCAACGAGGACGTCGCGGAGCGATGCCCTGCCGTTTGCGACAGTGAACACCTGGGGGTTCTTCACGCTTCCGACGAGCGCTTCGCGGGGAATTGTCAGCGCCGCCGATCCGGCCTTCGATACGAACGAAACCCGGCAAAACATCCCGGAGCGAAGCGGGTGTTCCCGGCTGTTGGAGAGCAGCACCTCGACCGGATAGGAGTGCGATTCGTCGCTCTTGTCGCTGATCGTCGAGATGTTCGCCTTCGCGACGAACCCGGGATAGACATCTGTCGTAAGCCGGACCTCGTCTCCCGGCTTGAGCCTGAAGACTTCCTTTTCCGAAACGTTGATCTTCACCCTCAGCGTCGAAAGATCGACCACGTTCGCGACCGGCATTCCCTTTTGCACGTACGTCCCGATGTTGACAGGCCGTGCGGTGACCGTTCCGGAGATCGGCGTGGTGATTTTCGTGTCTCCGTATTCCCGGCGGGCTGTGATGAATTGCGCCTCGGCGGCCTTGCAACCGAGACGCGCCGCTTCCACCTGCTGGTCCGTCGCAGCATCCTGCTTCAGGAGGTTTTCGAACCGCTCCAGATCCCGTTTCGCCTTCTGGTAATTGACTTCCGCGGTGGCAAAATTGGCGCGCTTCAGCTCGTCGTCCACCTGGACGATCACCGAGCCCGCGGCCCTGCGGTCTCCGATCTCGGCGAGCACCTTCGTGACCCGCCCCTGCGTCTCGGAGACGATCGAGACGTCGTTGTTCGGTGTCACAGTCCCGACCAGCGTCCGTTCGTCTCCCGCCGTCTGCAGGGCGACCGTCGTCACCGAAACGGGGATCGACGCGAGGATATCGTTCCGCGAACGGGCGTCCATGCGGGACTTATTATAGAGCAGGATCCCAACCACCGCTCCGATGACGACTACCGTTATTGTCCATACTCTTAGGTTCTTCATACCGGCCCCTTTGTTGAATGCTCGGGAATGTAATCTGTGTGTTCCAAACTATCGGGCGCCGCCCACCGCGCGCTGGAGGCGCGCCTGGGCAAGCTCGTGATCAACGAGGGCCTGGATGTGATTCCATCCGGCCTGCAGAAGCGCCGCTTCCGCGTCGAGGAGATCGGAGTTCAGAGCGACCCCCGACTTGAACTTTTCGTTGGTGATCCGGTAGCTCTCGCGGGCTTCCGTGACGCCTTTCTCCGCAAGCGCAATTCGCTCCCTCGATTCGTTCATGCTCAGATAACTCTGCGTCACTTCGAGATGTATCGCATCTTTCAGCTGGCTGAGGCCGTCGTTCGCCTCGGAGAGACGCGCCTGCGCCTCGCTCGTCTGGTGCATGGTGGCGCCCCAATTCCAGATGTCGAACGACGCCGATATTCCCACGTCCCAGGTATCTCTGAACTCATCGACGGCCGGCACGATGCGCTGGTTCGGGCGCGCGTAGTAGTAATTGCCGGTCAGGTAAATTTGCGGGAACCATCCTGATCGCGCGAGTGTCACGGCAGATTCAGACGCCTTCACCCGGTACTCCATTCCCTTTATTTCCGGCCTTGCCTCCACCGCCTGCCGGACCAGCGAGTCGAGTTCGCCGGCGCCGTTGGGCCGGAGTTGAACCTCCGAGACGGGGCTGACTTCATTTGTCAGCGGCAATCCGATCAGGTTGCACAGCGCGATCGAGGCGAGGCGGACATTGTTTCCGGACGATAGTTGCGTCAGTTCCGCATTGGACAACTGGACGTCGACCCTGAGCACCTCGTCCTTCGTGACGATTCCCTGCGCGGCAAGATTTTGCACGTTCCTCAGGTGTGCCTTGACCTGCGCAACGTTCGTATCGATCACCGTCTTGAATTTGATGGCCTTGTAGAGATTCCAGTACGCGCCCTGGATATTATAGATGAGGTCGGACTTGTCTCTGTTGTAATCCTCTCCGGTCGCCTGCGCGGTGTATTCCGCGATATCCGAACCGCTCGAGAGCCGCATGCCTGTGAACAGGGGTTGCTGCACCGTGAGGCGGAGCCCGTAGTTGTTGAGGATCGTCTGCGATAGCGGGAACGATATCTCCTGCGGAGGGAAGTTCGTTCCGAAGGCGCCCTGGGGTATGGTCGCCACGAAGGGCGGAACGTCGCTCAATCGCGTGTAGTTTGCCGCCGCCCTCAGGGTCGGCAATTGCGAGGCGTGGGCCTCGCCGGACCGTGAATCGGCCGCCTGGACTCTCATCGAGGAGGAGTGCAGGCTCTTGCTGTTTTCAAGGCCGATGCCGATCGCCTCGTCGATCGTGAGCGCGCGCGCCGGCTGTGCGGAGAGCAGGTTGGGATGCAGGAGAGCCGCCAGGGCATGCACGAGAAGGGTGCTGATAATTTTGTTCATGGGTTCCGTCTTGCTCCTTGGATGAGATCGGTTGCTTGAGAAAGAGACGATTAACGCCGGGGAGAACGCTTGTTCGAGCCGGCTGCCATATTGTCAATCACGAAATGAAGCGCTTGCTCGGCGACCGCGGGGAGCTGCTGCTGGTCCATCATCGTGCAGCGGTTCCGGAGGATCAACGAGACGATGCCGTGCGCGTGCGACCAGAGGGAGAACGCGGCAATGTCCGGATGCGCGGGCTTAAAGACTCCCGCGTCGATCGCCGCCTGAACATCTCTCCGGAAAAATTCGTAAGACCGCAATCCCACGTTCCATACTTCCCCGTTCTCGAATTTTCTTGCGGGGCTGCGCATGATGAACATGAGATTGTAGTATTCGTGATTCTCCAGCGCGAACTTGATATAGACCTCCCCGTGTTTGCGTATTCTTTCCAGAGGATCCTTCGTTTTCGGAATGGCCTCCTGGCGCCGATAGAGCTCGTTGAATCCCTCCGTGTGCAGAGCGTAGAGGATCTCGTCTTTATCCTTGAAGTAGAGATAGATCGTCGAGGGACTGTATTCGATTTTTTCCGCAATACGGCGGAGCGATACGGTTGCGAATCCCTCCTCAACGAAGAGCTTCATCGCGGCTTCGAGAATGAGCCCTTTCATCTCCTCCTTCTGGCGTTCTTTCCGGGTGGCAATGGTCATGATAATGCTCGGAGTGGTGATAAGTTTATGAACAGTGTTAATATTCTGTACGTAGTATATGGGTTTTTTGTTTCAGACGCAAGAAGAAAATTATTGGGGTACGGCTTTGGTGGGTAAAGTGCTGATTTTTAGGAACTTAACTGCCGGTGGGCGGATCCTCGCTGGAGTAAATCAAGTGCCTGACCTCGGGTACAGCAGGACCTGAGTGGAAGGATTGGGCCTTCAGCTCCACCTCCCGGTCCGCCATTGTCACGCGATCATGCTGCCGCAAGTGTTCGGCCCACGACTCGACAATGAACGTTTCAACATGCTTCTCGGGGTCCTCGAGGTCCGTGAACACGCCCCACTGGATCGCCCCGTCCCGGCGTCGAACCTTGCCGAGCGCATGTATCGCGGCGGAGAAACCCGGCGCGTTCTCCGGTTTGATCCGGTAATCCACTGTGATCATTACCGGTCCGTCATCAGGATGGGGCTCAAACACACCTTCCGGCGCGGGCCAGTGCATCGAGGGAGTGAGGTCCACTTTGCCGTCGGAGGCGAGGCGGTAGCGGAGGGTTGCGGCGAGGCCCGCGATCAGACCGAACGCGGCGATGGAGAGTGTCGATGACATTCCGAAGTGGCTCCCGGCGAATCCCCATAACGCTCCTCCCGCGGCGAAACAACCCATGAAGACCAGGATGTAGAGGGACATCGAACGGGCCCGCACCCATGATGGGGAGGCGAGCATCGCGGCCGTGGTCAGGCTCGACATCATCGACATCCAACCCATTCCGCCCACGAACATCGCAGCGGCGACAGGAAAGAAACTGCGGACGAAGGCGAGCGTCAGAATCAGCGCCGCGAAGCAGAGTGTCGACACCCGCACAACCGCGTCGATTGAGATCCGCGTCCGAAGGGAAGCGAGAACTCCGGCGCCCGCGATTGCCCCCGTGCCGAATGAGCCGATCAACATTCCATATTGAAACGCGCTGAGTCCCATCTCGTGACGAGCGATGAACGGGAGCGTGGCCCACATCGCGCTTGCGAAGATCATGAAGGCGCCGGTGCGAACGAGGACTGACTGCAGGACGGGTGAAAACCGAACATACCTCAGGCCGGCCCGCATCGCCCCCATGACACGCTCGGCCGGAAGGATGCTTTCATGATGTTCGCGCCGCCAGCGTATCAGGACGACGATAACGGCAAGAAATGAGACCGCATTCAGGATGAAGGCCGCCCAGGGTCCGGATGCGGCGATCACAAGTCCGCCCAAAGCAGGGCCGACCGCCCTTGCGAGATTGAAACCGACGCTTCCCAGCGCGATCGCCGAGGAGAGCTCGGGCTTCGGCACGATATCGGGAATGGAGGCCTGCCACGCCGGCCCGTTAATCGCTCCGCCGATACTCAGGAAGAAGGACAAAAGGAGCAGCACTCCCGGGGTGACTCCGCCCGTCAACGCCAGAACTCCGAGGAGGGCGGCCGCGACAAGCATCCAGATCTGCGTAAAAATGAGGATTCTCCGCCGGTCGAGGATGTCCGCAAGCGCCCCGGCGGGGAGCGAAAAAAGGAACATGGGGAGGGTTACAGCGGTCTCAAGGAGTCCGACAAGCGCGGGTGAGGTGGTCAGCGTCGTCATCAGCCACCCCTCTCCGACCTCCTGCATCCAGGTGCCGATGTTGGAGACGATCGAAGCGATCCAGAGCGCGCGGAAGAGCGGCTGGCTCAATGGGCTGAGCGATGCCTTCCAGGAGGAAATTTTCGCTTCCGGTTCGTTCATGGGACAAAATGTAGGGAAACTCTCTCATTAAACAAACCCCGGAGATCAAGCCGGCAGCCTGCCTCTCACATTGGCGGGCGTAAAGGGACCCTTCTCGGCGATCAGGCGCCGCGCATGTTCGACCTGATCCCACGTGTTCCAGAGGAGAACTCCGCGGACCCTTCCAGCCCCGATATAATAGACGACGCCCTCGCGGTAGGGCTCCTTCCACTGCTCCACCATTTCCAACCGCGCATCGGTGTCTCCGACGGCTTCATATCCCAGTTCAAACAGATCCGAATAGAAAAACGGAAGATGGTGATATGGCTGGCGGGCTCCCGCCATATTCCTTCCGGCGGCCGCACCCATGGAATTCGCGTTGTCCTCGTGTTCGACGCGCATTCTTGTCTCGAGCGCGGGATTGTAAAAATTCGCAACGTCTCCCGCCGCATGGATGTCCGGTTGCGACGTCGCCGTATATTCGTCGACGACGATCCCGTTCTCGACCTTCAAGCCCGCGGAATTTGCCAGCGCGACATTCGGCTCGATCCCGATCCCCGCAACGACTCCGTCGACTTTGAATTCCTTCCCCTGCTTCGTCCTGATCGAGAATGAACCCCCGTTCGCTTCTATTCCCGCGACACTCTCACCCGGAACGATTTCCACACCCTTCGACTGATAAAAGGTGTTAAGGAATTGCGAGAGCTTCCGCGGATAGATCTTCGCGCCGATTCCATTATCCGGAAATATAATCGTAACTTTTTTGCCGTTCAGGGTAAGGGCGGCGGCGATTTCGGACCCGATAAATCCTCCTCCGATCACCGCGAACGTGTTGCCCCGCTCCGTCTCCTTCCTCAGCCTCGTGTAATCATCGAGCGTGCGGTAGTAGATGATACCCTCGACACTCCAGGGGAACCTCCGCACCGTTCCACCGGTCGCGAGAAGCAGCGTCCTGTACCTGTACGATGTACCGGTATCATCGACGACCGTTTTCGTGGACGGATCGAGGGTCGTTGCGGTTTTCCCGGAATGGATTTGCAGATTTTCAGGGGGAGTTGTTCGCCAGATTTTCTCAACCGGGGATCCCTTCCAGAGCGCCTTCGAAAGGGGCGGCCTGTCGTACGGCGGATGCGGTTCGCTCCCGATAATCCCGATGGAACCGGTCGCGTCAATCTCCCGGATACCTTTGACGGCCGCGTCCGCCGTCATTCCGCCCCCAACGATAAGATACTTGTAGTCAGGCATCGCCTCCTCCTTTTGGTGTTTTCCTGCCCCGTATGCGGATCTTCCCCCGCGGTGTGCGGGGGAAGATTACGCCCGCGATACGTAAACACCGAGCCACCGTTCAAAGTTCGCCCAAAGCTCGCCCAAAGCTCGGTTGACACCGGGTGAAGTTAGGACGCTACAAGCTCTCCCGGCACGAGAGTAAGAGAGATCTTTTTCTCCAGCCGCAGGATGATGAGATGCGTCTCTTTTCCCACGATCCCTGCGGTAAGATGCCTGTGCAGGTCGTCGATGCTTTCAACTCGCTTCGAATCGATCTGAACGATCACGTCGCCCACAAGAATGCCTGCTTTCTCCGCCGGACCGCCGCGCTCGACGTGCGCAACCATCACGCCGCGAGATCCCGGAAGCGCGTGCGCATGCAGGGCGCCTCGGGCGAGATCGAGAACCTGGCCGGCAATGCCGAGGTACGCACGTGAGACTTTTCCATCCTTCATCAGATAGCCCGCGATGAGCCTGGCGGTATTGACCGGGATCGAGAAGCAGATGCCCTGGCCCCAGGGGATCGCAGCCGTATTAATCCCCACGACTTCACCGCGCGAGTTCACCAGTGGTCCGCCGGAATTTCCCGGATTGAGGGCGGCGTCCGTCTGAATGACGTTGTCGATCGATCTTCCGCCGCCGGTGTGAAGCGAACGGCCGAGAGCGCTCACAACCCCCGTCGTCACCGTGCACTGAAATCCGAACGGGTTGCCGATGGCAATCACGAGCTCCCCGATCCGGATTCCCTGCGAATCTCCAAGAGCCGCGACGGGCAGATCCTGTGCGTGGATCCGAATCACCGCTATGTCGGTGAACGGGTCGTCCCCGACGAGCTCCCCTCTGAACTCCCTCCCGTCGGCGAGCGTGACATTGATAACCGCGGCATGATGTATGACGTGGCTGTTGGTGAGTATGAACCCGTCAGGCGTAAATATCAGGCCGGAGCCGCTTCCGGTGATTTGTTCCGGGCCGCCCGGGCGCCGCCGTGCCTGATACTCCCTCCGCCTTCGTCCGTGATGCGACACATCGATCTTGACCACTGTCGGAGAAAGGCGGTCCACCACCTTCGTGACTGCGGCGGAGTATGCGTCGAGGAGAGCGAGATCTCCGTTCGATCCCTGAACCGGGTGTTCCTGTTTGGACTCCTGGCTGGTCGACATGAACTGAATGAGATTTGGCATTGCACATTCCCTTCGTGAAATTGATCTATGCTCGTCATCCCGACGTGTTTTAGGTCGGGATCTTTATTTTACATTTTCGATCCTTGTTTCTGGTCCGGTTCTTCTTTGTGCGAAGGACCGCACCGGTGTCTGTATTCCTCCCTGAATTTCTCCCTCTCTTCGGGGCTCATGGAGGCAAGTTTTTCCTCAAACCGGCGTCTCCATCGCTCCCGGTGCCACCCGCCGCCGTGCCGGCCCATTCCCCACGACCTCAGGAGCAAATGAGAGAGCAGCAGCAAACCAACCGCCTGCCAGAAGGTCAACAGATGCCCGCCAAACAGGTCGGGGATCAAGGCGTTCCAGAGCGCCATCACCACGAAGCCGAGGACGAGCGTGGCGACGATCATCATGACAACGAATTTTCCGATCCTCAACATCCACCATGCTTTCATACACTTCCCTCTTATGGTTGTTCGAATTCCTGATACAATTCTTGAAGCCGTTCCCGCAGAAATAAGACCGCATACCGTTTCCGTGAGATCAGGGTGTTCACCCCTTCGCCCGTCAGTTCGGCGATCTCTTTGAAGCTCTTCCCTTCCAACTCATGCATGACGAACACCTGCCGCTGATTCTCCGGGAGATCATCCAGCGCGTCGGCGAGTTCGGTCCAGACCGTCGACCGGGCGTATGCCTGATCGGGGGTATTTCCAGGATCGAAGAGGATCTCTTCCAGGTTGAGCGGGAGCGAGGATTCAAACTCTCCGTCCGAACCCGCGATACTCTTCGAGAGCGAATTCCCGGGTTTACGCTTCCGGTACCAATCGATGATCTTGTTGCGCGCGACCGCGAAGAGCCAGGAAGTCAGCCTTTCGATCGGTTCGGTCACGCTGTAGCTCGAAATCAACTGGTAGTAAACATCCTGCAGTATGTCTTCGGCATCCTCCCGGGATCGCACCCGGCGGAGGATAAAGTCGAACAGCCGTCGGCGCTCTTCCCTCACCGCATGGTCAATCGCACCGTTGCGGTCCGCCTGTTCCTCAGTAGAATTCAACGAACGATTTCTTTCTTTACCTGGGTAGACGTATGAATCGGGAAAATATTGTTCAGAAGTCCTGGGGTACGATAAATCGTACGAAATCGGACGGGAAAATGCCCGTGCGGACTGCCGCCGGACCGGGGTTGACTCTCTCTCCCCAACCCGATATATTGGTCAACCTTTTACAACCAAGGAGAATTGCCATGAAAAAAGTCCTCATCGGCGGAATTGTGGGCGGAATCGCTCTCTTCATCTGGAGCGCGCTTGCATGGACCGTCCTGCCCCTCCACAAATCGAGTCTTCACGCTATTCCGAACGAGGATGCGACGATCGCCGCGCTCAAGTCCAACATCGGGGAAAAAGCCGTCTATGTCTTTCCTGCGATGCCGGCCCAGGGTCAACCGGGAATGGATGCCTACACTCAGAAGATGGAACAGGGTCCGGTCGGCCTGATTATCTACGATCCGCAAGGGATGGGGCAGATGATGACGAGCCAGTTTGTCAGCGGACTCATCATCGATATTCTTGCAGCTCTCCTTGCCGCATGGATTCTCTCCAGAAGTACTGCGCTCGGATCGACCTTCGTCGCGCGTGTCGCATTCTGCGGGCTCCTCGGCATTTTCATATCGCTCGGATCATTTCTTCCGGGATGGAATTGGATGGGCTATGCGCTCGATTATACGACGGCGATGGCGGCAGACGCCCTCATCGGATGGCTGATTGTTGGACTCGTGATCGCCTCGTTCGTGAAGGCACCGGCGGAACAACTAGCGTAAAAATGCGGCGTTCCGATTCCATAGGCGCGAGGCATGCGTCGCCCGGACAGCTTGCCAACGCGACCTGAAGGTCGCGCCTACCGACGCCTCGGGCTTGGTAGCCGCAGCCTTTAGGCTGCGTTTATTCGGTTCGGCGCTGGAATTTGAGCCAGAACGCAACATCCCTTTGACCCGATTTTTTCCTATATTAAGATATCAACACTCATACGTTCTAATCAAAGGGGCATAAAATGCACGATATATTAGTCCATCAGTTTAAGAATGAGGTGACAAGGCTCGGGGTGAAGGACCTCCAAACCCCGGAAGAAGTCGATGAGTTGCTGGGAAACCGAAAGGGAACCGTGCTCGTATTTGTAAACTCCGTGTGCGGTTGTGCCGGGGGAATTGCGCGCCCTGCACTTGCGATGGCCATGAATCATCCGGTGAAACCGGATACCTTCGCGACCGTGTTTGCAAGCGGCGACCGGGAGGCAACCGAACGAGCGCGCTCCTACTTCACCGGGATGCCGCCGTCCTCGCCCTCGTTCGCACTCTTGCGCGACGGAAAACTTGTGAAGATGATTCACCGCTCGGATATCGAGGTCCGCGGTCCCCAGGAGGTTGCCGCCCTCCTGACCGGCTCATTTGACGCATTTTGTAGCGCCGTCTCGAAGGGGTAATCCTCAAAAATCCACTTTTTGGGAGGGTTGGAGGGGGAGGTGGGGGTAACTAGCCCTTGACATTTGCCTTCAATTCTCATAGGTTACACTGTCGATGATTGAATAATCCCGTCCGCCCGCACTCTCCTTCACGGTGGGGTTATAAATAGATGTCCACCCTTTCAAACCTACGATGAGGGTTATGTGAGGCTTCGGTACATTTTGTTCAATCTGCTTCTTTTTGCTTTCAGCTCTTTTGCTCCCGCCCAGTCGCCCCGTGGATTTGCGTCGTCCGATTCGATTTACCAACGGACCAACGACCCGGGCGAAGCGGTATCCCCTTCGGATGAGAGTGTTCTTTTTCAGACCGGAACCGCATCGGGCGCTCCCACCATCAGGTCGTTCAAGCCGGGATCAAAAGTCATCTCGCTCGCCAAAGGGGACAGCACGCTCCAGACATTCGGTATTTCGAGCGATGATATGGTCAACGTGATTGTGGAGTTCACCGCGCCCCCGATCAGCATTCTCCACAATCTGAGGGAGAAATTCCCGGCGCCCCGGTTACAGTCGGCAGTTTCGTCCATCCAAGGCAACCACGATCAGTTCAGGTCCGACTTTCAGCGGATCACCTCGAGCCCGCCGCAAAAATCAAGATCGACTTTTGCGGATCATACCTCGACCATCCGCTACGAATACTCGACTGCCCTGAATGGCGTCGCTCTGACCGCCCCGCGGTGGGCGCTGGATGTAATCAGAAAACTCCCCTACGTCAAAACGATCAGCGAAGACGGAACGGTCACAGCCTTCGACGACTCCAGCAACGCCCTGATCGAAGCGCCGCAGCTCTGGAGTACGTACGGCCTGCATGCGGACAGCATCGATATCGGTATCATCGACACCGGGATCGACTATCTTCACGAAGCGCTCGGAGCCGGTCCGATCCCGAACGGAAAGGTCGTCGGGGGATATGATTTTGTCAATAACGACAACGATCCGATGGACGACAACGGACACGGAACGCACGTCGCCGGCATTGCCGCCGGCTACGGGCCGCCTCCGCTCAACCTTCGGGGCGTCGCGTTCGGTGCGCACTTGTGGGCGTTCAAGTGTCTTAATGAGTCGGGTCAAGGCCTCTTTTCCCAGATCATCGCCGGAGTCAACCTGGCCCTCGATCCGGACAACAATCCTTCGACGCCGACACCAATCTCGGTTCTCAATCTGAGCATCGGCGGATCGGGCAACCCGAACGACGCGCTCTCCCACGCGATCGATAATGCGACGACCGGCGGAGTTGTGTGCGCCGTGGCGGCGGGAAATAGCGGTTCCGGATACTACACGATCAATTCGCCGGGATGCGCGCGAAAAGCCCTGACCGTCGGGGCGGTGAACAACACCGACGTGATCGCCTTTTTCAGCTCTCGCGGGCCTTCCAGCCTTTTGTTTGCGATCAAGCCCGATCTGCTCGCACCCGGATATCCGATTAATTCCGCCAAGCTCGGGGGCGGGTACCTTCTGGAGAGCGGGACATCGATGGCCACTCCGCACGTCGCGGGAGCGGCGGCGCTGATGCGCGAGCTCCATCCGGCCTGGACGGCCGAGGAGATCAAGGCGAGCCTCATGAACACGGCGCACGACGATTCGTACGATGTCTGGACTCAGGGTACCGGCCGCATGGACGTTTTCCATGCCGCCCAGGAGAGTGTCGTGGTCTCTCCGGCGACGTTGAGCTTCGGCTCGGACATCACGACGCTGAACAACTGGACGGTCAAGGAGACCCTCCAGATTTACAATTCGACGACCCTGCCCGAAATCTTCCAGCTATCGCTTCAATCGGCGACGCCGGGCGGCGTTTCGATTTCGTTAAGCCCGTCCACAGTGGCGGTCCCGATAGACGACTCCGCATCGGTCGTGGTCACGCTCACGGTCGACAACACGCTCTATCCTTATCCGACATCGTATCCGCCGGCGTACATCAACAAGGTCATCGTACAATCGACGCTGACATCGGAACATCTCACGGTTCCCTGCGCGTTCGTCAAGAGCCCGATCTTCAATCTCTCCTTCGACGTGCCGCCCACTCTCGTGATCATCCACAACAACAGAGACACGGCGTTTTTCAGCGTGGCCTTCTCGAACCTTATCGGTACCGGGCTAAGCCTCCTTGTGCCGGTGGATACCTACGATGTTGCGACTTACTTTTACGTCGATTCGCAGATGGTGATCACCGAGGGGGTCTACGTCGGCGGCTTTACGACGGTGAGCATCCACTCAACGGACGCCACGCACCTCCTGACTCTCCGGATGCTGGATGTCAACGGGAATGAAATCACCAGAAAGCGGACCGAGCTCGAGTCGATCGTCAGCAGGCGCTCCAGGTTCGGTGTCTCGCTGTTCGGACCCCAGAACCACACACGGCGATACATCTCCAACCTTAGTACAAACTACATTTATGAGCTTTCTGCGATCCCGGAATTTTTCAACGGGCAGAATTACATCTATGAATTCCCGTATGTGGTCAGTAACGGCGTCAGCACCGATCTGACGGTTCAAAACAATCCTTCCGATTTTAAACGGGTCGACTACAGGTTCAAGGTCCCATCGGCGACGAACAAGCTCTATCTGAGCTCTATCTTCTCCTCGCCTTCGTTCGGCCTGGGGACGACGGTCGGGACTCTCTCGCCGCCTTTCAACCTGGCTGCGTATTATCTGCCCACTCCCCGCGAGGAGAACTTCCCCTACGCGACCCACTGGCTGACCAGAAACACGCTCGACATCATCAACAATCTTCTGCATCGCACCGGATACAGCTCCATCAGCCAGCCCGACACGATGAAGTTCACATGGAGTACGACCGGGTATTATTCCGGTTCTTCGCAATTTGTCTCCAATCGAAACAAGTTCCAGGATGCCCTCGGTATCACCGCGCCGATGTGGGGGGGCAAGGTCATCAACCTGGGGACGCAATTCGACGTTCAGGTGGCGACGGACAGCTATTTTATCAATGCGCTCGGCGACCGGACCGCGGGCCCGTTCACCTATTCTCTCTCCACGAACGGGGTCCCGCTCGATTCGGGGGTCATACAAAACATGCCCCGGTACCATCTCGACACCCTGCTCACGGTGCCGGGCGGTCCGTACGAGTTCAACGTATTCTTCAACCAGTTCAACGTCGGCGCAAGGCAGGCGATCGCCGCGGCGAGGATGAAAGGAAATTCGAACAATCAGGGCACGATCCTCCCGAGATTCAAGAAGCTACAGTTCTTGCGGAACGGCGAGTTGCCCGACTCCCTCCCGGTGAACCAGCTGGCGGTGGTTCCGAAGGCGGATCAGGGACTCGACTCCGTCGGCGTCTGGTACCGGAGGTCGAGCAATCCCGTCTGGATACCGCTCAGTCTGTCTACGCATGATTCGACCTACCTCGCCGCGCTGCCGGAGACGCTCAGCGTCGGCTACTACTCCGCTCGCGTGAGAATCACCGACAACGCATCGAACGTCATGGACTACGACCTGGAACCCGGCTTTGCCATACCCGGCACCCTCGTCGACAAGACGGATCTCGTCTATGATACCATCCATGTCGGTTGCCGGCAGACCAAGACAATCAGCATCCAGAACCTCCGGTTCCTGGGCGACGTGCACGTCCAGTCGATCGTCTCCGACGATTCCGATTTCGTGCTTCCCGGAGGATCGAGCGCGTTCATCACGGCGTCGGAGAGCCTCAATGTCGCGGTCACGTTCTCGCCCCTTACCGAGGGAGAGAAACACGGCAATATTATTTTCACCATCGACGGAATCGCAACTCCCGAGACCGTCCATGTAAGCGGCGTCGGGGGAGGTCCCGGAAGCGAGATTAATGTTTCCGCAACGCTCGGCACGCGGTGGCAGCTCATTTCGGTTCCCGTCGATGCCTATTGCCGCTACGTCATGCCTGTTCTGTTCGGGTTCCGCGGGACCTATCTCATAAAGGACACGCTGAACCCCGGAGAAGGCTACTGGAAATACCTCGGCGACACCATGTTCATATTCACCGGCCAGCCGATCACGACCGACACGATCCAGGCCTACCAGGGATGGAACCTGATCGGTGCGATCTCGTACGGCGTCCCCACCGTCACGCTTTCCTCGATACCGGACGGGATGATCTCATCGCGGGTGTTCGGATATACGGCGGAGGGTTATTTCAAACCGGATAGCATTCTTCCGGGTCATGGGTACTGGGTGAAGGTGGGCGCCAATTGTAAGCTGGTTCTCACCAGACAACCGGAGGGCGCTCTGCCGAAGCCGGCTCAAGCCGATCAGCTGGCCGGGGCCTCCAGCATCACGATCACCGACGCGGCGGGAAGATCACGCTCGCTTTACTTCGGCCACAAGAGCGGTTTCCCGGCGGATCAACGGATTTTTGAACTCCCCCCCAACCCTCCCGACGGAGCCTTCGACGTACGGTACGCGACGAATCGCGAGTGCGAGATTATCGGGGATAGAGAGGCGCGGACTCTCCCGATCCGAATTCTCTCCGCGGAATATCCCATCACGGTCCGTTGGGACGTGAACTCCGGGGACGTGCTTGCAGTGCTGAACATCTCGGGGCAGAAGATTCATCTGGGCCAGTCGGGACATACTGTTGTGAACTCGCCGGCTGATACCCTGATGTTGAAAATTTCCGGAGAGTCGCGAATCCCGAAGACATTTGCACTCGACCCGAACCACCCGAACCCGTTCAACCCGCAGACGGTCGTTCCCTATCAGTTGCCCGTCGACAGCAGGGTCGATTTGAGAATATTCAACGCGCTGGGAGAAGAGGTCGTGACTCTCGCCCACGGCGAGGAACCTGCAGGATTCAAATCGGCAACCTGGAACGCAACCAACGTCGCGACCGGGGTCTACTTCTGCCGTCTGCAGGCTGTCAGCCTCGCAGATCCGGCGAGGACCTTCACCAAAGTCCAGAAGCTTGTCCTGATCCGGTAACTATTCGGCGGTCGTTCTCCCCAACTCGTCATGCTGACATGCTTTAGGTCAGCATCTTGAAACGCTTTTAAAAAGATCCCGATCTGGAACAAGTCAGGACGACGACGTTGGACGAAACTCCGACGTCGCCTTCCCCCGAAGGGGTTTGGAAATCTCCTTCAAAAGTGGTAAATTATACACATTCAAATCTGAATGCCTCGAGCAGAATCAATCGCTTGAGGCGTTTTTGTTGTAACCGCAGCCGAATTCGCAGGCTGAACCAAAAAACGGCTGCCGGGGCCCCTCAGAATGGCCTCCTGAACTGCCAGAACCGGGCGGAGCGAAGCCGCACCAGACCATGAGAATGATGACATGAACCAACGACAGGATATACGAAACATCGCAATCATCGCGCACGTTGACCACGGCAAGACGACGCTGGTGGACCATATGCTGCGCCAGACAGGCACATTCCGGGATAACCAGGAAGTTGTCAAGCGGGTCATGGATTCCAACGAGCTGGAGCGCGAGCGCGGGATAACGATTCTGGCGAAGAATACCGCGGTCTTCTACAAGCCCCGTACGCCGAAGGACGGGCCGAAAGAGATTAAGATCAACATCGTCGACACGCCGGGCCACTCGGATTTCGCCGGGGAAGTCGAACGCACGCTCAAGATGGTGAACGGCGTGCTGCTGCTCGTGGATGCCGCCGAGGGCCCGCTCCCGGGCACCAAGTTCGTACTGAAAAAATCACTCGAGCTCAACCTCCAGCCGATCGTGGTCATTAATAAAATCGACCGCAAGGACGCGCGTTCTCATGTCGTGCTGGACGAAATCTTCGAGCTGTTTCTCTCTCTTGGTGCCACGAACCAGCAGCTCGACTTTCCGACCATTTACGCCATCGCGAAGCAGGGTGTCGCGAAGTACGAGCTTGAAGACGCAGGGGTGGATCTTGCTCCTCTCTTCGAGACGATCGTGAACCGGATTCCGCCTCCCCCGGGCGATTCCGAATCTCCGTTCCAGATGCTCGTGACAACCATCGATTACAACGACTACCTCGGCAGGCTCGGGATCGGCCGCATCGAACGCGGGACCATACGTCTCGGATCGCCGATGAAGATCGTCCACCGCGACGCGGTCGTGGAAGACGCCCGGGTTACGAAAATTTACACGTTCGCCGGACTGAAGCGGACCGAAGTTACGGAGGCCTCTGCCGGAGACATTATCGCAATTGCAGGAATGGAAGACGTCGAGATCGGCGAGACGCTCGCCGATGCCGCCGACCCCGCTCCCCTCCCCTTCGTTACGATCGAGGAACCAACGCTCTCGATGAACTTCATCGTGAACAACTCCCCCTTTGCCGGCCAGGAAGGCAAATATGTGACCACCCGCGCGCTCGGCGAGCGGCTTGCAAAAGAGCTCCGGTCGAATGTCAGCCTCCGGGTGGAGCTCACGGACACGCCAGATACGTTCAAGGTGAGCGGCAGGGGAGAACTTCATCTCGGGATTCTCATCGAGACGATGCGGCGTGAGGGATATGAGTTTCAGGTCTCGGCTCCCCAGGTCATCTACAAGCGCATCCACGATGTGATGTGCGAGCCGATGGAACACGTCATCATCGACGTGCCGGACGAATTTGTCGGCATCATCATCGAAAACCTCGGATCCCGGAAGGGAGTGATGAAGGCCATGCTGCAATCGCTCGGCAACACGAGGCTGGAATTCATCGTGCCTGCGCGCGGGTTGCTCGGGTTTCGTTCGGAATTCATGACGGATACCAAGGGGACGGGCATCCTCCATCATAATTTCCACGGCTACGAACCCTACAAGGGCGATCTCGCCACCAGGCACAAAGGCGGGGTCATACAGCTGGAAGACGGCGTCGCGACAGCCTATGCGATGTTCAAGCTTCAGGACCGCATCACCTTTTTTATCGCACCCGGGACGCATGTGTACCGGGGCATGGTCGTCGGTGAGAACGCCCGCGACGAGGATATCATCGTCAATGTCTGCAAGACGAAACAGCTTACGAACATGCGGGCGAGCGGCGCGGACGAGGCGATCCGTCTCGAACCCCCCAACATCCACACGCTTGAACAGGCTATCGAGTGGATCAACGACGACGAGTATATCGAAGTAACTCCCGCGTCTCTGCGTCTTCGCAAACGGTATCTCGACCACAACGAGCGGGTGCGGATGTCCAAGAAGAAGGTCGAAGCGATCGGGGTGGAGTAACACTTCCAATCAGATGAAGTTCTCCCGTCGTACGGAGTGGCACCGCGAACCAAACAGCCTGTCAATGCTCCTCGGGGCTCGCCGGAAAAGCGGAAAACCGGTGTACGATCTTACCCTTTCCAACCCCACCGACTGCGGAATCGCCTATCCCGGGACTGAGATCCTGAATTCCCTTTCGAATTCCCGCGCCCTTCACTACGAACCCGACCCGCGTGGTCTTCTCAGCGCGCGCGAAACGATCTCCCGGCATTACGAATCAAAAGGAAGTAAGGCGGACCCGTCCAGGATCTTCCTTACCGCGAGTACGAGCGAGGCGTACTCGATATTGTTCAGGCTCCTCTGCGACCCCGGCGGGGAGATATTGGTGCCCCAACCCTCGTATCCCCTCTTCGATCACCTCGCGCAGCTGAACGACGTCAGGCTCACACCGTACAGCCTGACATACGATCACTCGTGGAGCGTCGATCTCGATTCCGTGCGGGAGGCGATCACCCCTTCCACCAAAGGCCTGGTCATTATCAACCCGCACAACCCGACCGGGATGTTTTTGAACGAATCGATGTACCGCGCTCTCAAAGAAATCGCTTTCGAACACTCGATTGCGCTCATCGTGGACGAAGTGTTCGTCGATTATCCTCTCGATCCGAATCACGAACCCATCTCGACGGCCGGCGAAGAAAATACACTGACATTCACTCTGAACGGAATTTCGAAGATGGCGGGCCTTCCCCAACTGAAACTTGGATGGATTATTGTGGGTGGTTCTGAGACAGAAACTGGGGAGGCGTTGCAGCGTCTTGAGATCGTGTGCGATACGTACCTATCCGTGAACACCCCGGTACAGGTTGCCCTTCCTGAAATAGTGCGAGCGGGTGAGAGCGTTCGGGCGAACATCCTCGAGCGGATTCGATCCAACTATGCGTGCCTTCGAAAGGCAATCCGATCCGAGTCGCCGGCCTCCATGCTCAACTCTGAAGGCGGATGGTCCGCAATAATCCGTGTCCCCAGTGTGAGGACAGACGAGGAGTGGGCGCTTGCACTGCTCGATCAGACGGGTATCTATCTCCATCCGGGCTACTTCTACGACTTCGGAACCGAGGGACATCTTGTCGTTAGCCTGCTGACTCCAAGGGAAATATTTCATCAGGGAGTCCGGGAAATCGTCAGGTTCGTCTCCCTCTAACATGGCGGGGCACCCCCCGCTACCCGATCCCCGCCGCTTCTGCGGCGGGAGTTGCCTCCGGCGTTGAGTCGACCTGCCGAAGTCCTTTTGCGAGGAAGATGCAAAGGACCGTCGTGAGACAGGATATTAATCCGACCCATCCGAAATTTGTGATCCCTCCGCCCAACGACTTTCCCAGTATGAATCCTCCCATGAGAGACGCGACCCCGGCCGAGAGTTGCTGAACGCACGCGCTGATGCTAAGAAAGCTCCCCCGTCGCTCCGGGTGGACGGCTGCCGTGACCATCGCCAGCGATGGCACCGCCCTTCCCGATACGATCACCATGAACACCGTCACCACGATGATGGCGACGGGAAGAGAGACGGAAGGCAGGTTCGTCATCAGGATCACGGGCAAAAGCGAAGCCCAGGCGAGGTATGTGAAAACACGGAGTTTTCCGAAGCGGTCCGCAAGCTTGCCGACCACCCGGGACGATATAATCGTCGCGGCTCCTCCAAAGAAATAGAGATACGGGAGATCCAATTCCGTCCGCCCGGCATTGGAAACCATGTAAGGACTGATATATGGAAAGATCGCAAATCCCCCAAAAATCAGCGTTCCCATGAAGAGTATGGCCCGCTGCGGCGCCGCGTCCGTCAGGAGGGCTTTGACGGTCTGAAACGGACTGTCGTGACGCACCGATTGCAGGTGGGACCTCATGGGGGGAAGAACCCAGGCTCCTATCAGCATGCAGATAAGCGCCGAAGACGCGAGGAATACAAACGGCGCGTGCCAGCTGAAATGGTTTGCAAGAAAGAGACCGATCGGGACTCCACCGACCTGCGCAAGAGAAAAAGCCGTCATGATCATCCCCATCGCTGCGCCCCGCCGGTCGTAAGGGACCATGTCGCTGACGATCGCCAGGATTGTCGCGGCGAGAATACCCCCGAATGTCCCCGCGATAATTCTCGCTCCAACCAGGAAAAGGTAAGTCGGTGCGAAGGAGCAGAGAAACGTCCCGACTGTGAATCCCGAATACAACACGAGGAGGGCTTTCTTGCGATCGAACCTGTCGATAAAGAACGCCGCCAGGAATCCCGAGATGCCCGCGCTGAACGTATAGGCGGATACGACGAATCCGAATTCCTGCGGAGAAATCGAAAAGACCCTCATCAACTGCGGCCCCAGCGGCATCATGATCACGAAATCGAGTATGTTCGTGAACTGAATGGAGGTGAGCACCAACAGGATGGTCCGCTCGGAGATCGGCGCGGGGGGAGTCTGGGGGGAGTGTTCTTCCTTCATCCTTCTCCCCGGCTCAATCGCCCTGCTGAATATGGGTTAAGCTCGAGCATCAGTGCTCCGGCTGGCCCTCCTTTCTCTCCGAAACCCGCATTGTCATCAGTGCCGAGAGAACCCCCAGACCAAACAGACATCCCCATAAAACGGTGGACCCGAAATGTTGGAGAACCGCGGTTCCCAACCAGGGGCCCAAAGCAAATGCGAAGCTGAACGATAAGACGTAGAGTCCCATGTATGCGCCCCGTTTCTCTTCCGGGGCGATGTCCGCAACGAACGCAGCGCTCGTCGGGAAAAAGATCATTTCTCCAAAGGTCCAGATGACAACCGTGATCGCCACTCCGATGAAACTGTTCGCGAACATGAGGGCTCCGAACCCTGCTCCGATCAAAAGCGCCCCCAGCATGAGCGTTCTCTTGTGCGGCCAGTGCGCCATGGCCAGGTTAAGCGGGACCTCGAGAAAAATGATGAGAATTGTATTGATCGGGAAGAGAAAGCCGTAAAGCTTCTCCGGCATCCCGAGCTGATTTACCAGGAACAGCGGCAAGGATCCCTCATGCTGGAAGAAGATGAGCTCAACCGGGATGAAGAGAGCCAGGATGTAGAGGAGCCGGGGATCTCCGATCCAGGTGAACATGGGGCCTTCGCTCTTTTTTGATTGTCCCTTTTTCTGGCCATGGAACAAAAAGAGAACACCTGCGGCAAGGAGAGCCGTTCCTCCATCGACGAAGAAGAGGTAAGAATAGGAATACGTTGCAAGGATTCCCGCCACCGCCGGTCCGATACTCATCCCCAGATTGATCGCCACGCGCACAACCGCCATCGCCGTTTTCCTGTTCTCAGGCGCGACATATTCGGCCGTGGCCGAGAGACTCGCGGGCCGGAATGCTTCGTTCGCCATCGCCCAAAGAAATGTGAGAAGAAGAACGCCGCGATAGTCCGGTATGAACGGGAACAGGAACAACAGGAGAGCGGAAAAAACGAGAGACCCCTTCATCACGAGAAGCGAACCGATACGGTCCGTAAGCGCCCCCGAGATGGGCGCGGTGATCATGGCTCCAACACCATAAACGCCGAGCGTCAGACCGGCCTGCCCGGCGGAAAGTCCCCTGCTCCTCGTGAGGTAAAGAACCAGGAAAGGAAGTGCCATCGTACCGGCTCGATTGACGAGCGTGGTCATGAAGAGGACCCAAATTTCCCTGGGGAGCCCCTTTAAACCACGCCAGGGATTCAAGTTGAGAGTCATTTCAATGTTTCTCTTGAACTAATTCGCGCTTGAAAAATTCTGAGGGTTGGGAGGTGGGCCGTGGAACCCGGAGGGATCGCTACTTCGTAAAGAGGATTACCACATCGTTGTCGTCCTCTTCCGTTACGACGATATCCGCCTTGCCGTCCCCATCGATATCATCGATGACCGCACACTGAGGTCCGTGTCCCACCGATATCGGGGAGCCCTCCGCCATCTTGATACCGTTCCTCCCCCCGAGATAGAGTGTCACACTGTTTTCCATTTTGTTCGGCAGGACCATATCGGTGAATCCATCCCCATTCAGGTCGCCCGCCGCGACCATCGGAGGGTAATGCCCTGTGGGAAACGGCGAGCCCTTCGCCAGGGTGAAACCGCCTTTTCCGTCGCCGTAAAGGAGTGAGACTCCGTCCTTGCTCCGGTCATCGCCCTGGCCGGAATAATGGCTGACTGCGATATCGGGATGATGGTCCCCGTTGAAATCTCCCACGGCAAGTCCAAACGGGGACTCGGGCACGGGGATGTTCCCCGAGCCGGCAGGCGTGAACCCCCCTTTGCCGTCTCCAAGGAGAACCGAGACGGAGCTTCCTTCAAAGTTCGAGGTGATAATATCCGGATGCCCGTCGGCATTGAGGTCCGCGGCGCGCAGGCGCTGGTACGGCATCTTCCCGACATCGAATTTCACGCCCGGTTGCGAGAAGGAGCCATCGCCGATGCCGAACATCACAAGCACCTTGTTCTCTCCCCAGCTCTCCACTGCGAGGTCGAGTTTCTTGTCGCCGTTGAAATCCGCAGCCACAATCCCGTGTGGATGGGGCCTACTCTGCACGCTGAACGGAGACCCGGGAGCGAATGAGAATCCCCCCTTCCCATCCCCGAGAAGGACGGTTGCGGTCTTCACTCCGTGATTCGGAACGGCGAGATCGGAGCGGCCGTCGCCGTTAAAATCCCCTACTGCAATATCGTTAGGCTCCTGCCCTGCCGGAAAGGGTGAGCCTTTCGCTTGCATAAAACTCCCCTTGCCGTCACCCACGAAGATCGCAATCATGGACTTGTCGCTATAGGCCACAATGATGTCTTTCTTTCCGTCGCGGTTTAGGTCCGAAACGGAAACCGAGTTCGGATGGCCCCCTACCGGAAGGTGAATCGCCGGCCGAAAAGAGACTCCCCCGCCTGGTTGGGGGGCCGCACAGCTTTCCGCGACCAGAAGGAGAAAAAGGAGAGTCTTAAACACCGAGCGCCTCATTCAGGAACCGGATCAACGGCAGCATCTCCTTGTAGACCTGAACGATATTGCCCACCACTTTCGGCGTATAGCAGCTCTTCTCCTCCCACTCGACCCCGGAGAAGAATTGCTTATATTTCAGCCATTCAATCATGGGGTGATCGGCGCTATAGCCGAGCGGATTCCTCTTGAGTTTTTCACCCTCCAGGCCGCCGAACTTCCGCTTGAATGACTTGTCTTCGACGATCGACCGGAACTCATCCGGCCGGCTTGCTATCGCTGCCCGGATTTTCTTCAACTGGCTGCTATCCGGCATGTAAATTCCTCCCCCGAGAAAGACCTGCCCGGGCTCGATGTGAAAATAGTACCCGGGGCTCCCCTGCCAGTTTCCTCTGTGATGAAAGACCGCCGCCACATGAGTCTTGTAGGGAAGCTTGTTCTTGCTGAAGCGCGTGTCCCGGTAGATCCGGAACATGCTTCTTTTTGGATGGACATCGAACTCCGGGGCAAGCCTCGACATCGGCTCACGCAAGGAAGCGATGAGCGATTGCATCGGCAATTTCACGAAATCCTCAAATTCGGGTTTATGTTTCGCGAACCATTCCCGGTTGTTGTTCTTCTTCAGCTGCCGGAGGAATTTTATCCCTTCCTTCGGAAAGCCGCCGAACGGCGGGTACATTTCGGAATCGAGCAGTTCCGGCTTCATGACCGATCGTGGGTGTTGTGGGTGGATGTTGTCAACGCGAATTCTTGAGTGCGCCCCGGACGAAGCCGCCGGCTTTTTTGAGCCGGGCCTTCGCCTGGCGGGCTGAGATATCCAATCTTGCCATCACGATGGCGGTTTTCACGTGCCCGCCCGCCTCGTCCAGCATGGCGGAGGCCCGGGCATAGTCAAGGCCTGTGGCGATCATGACGATCCGCTTCGCGCGCTCCTCGAGCTTGCGGCTGTTCAGTCGCAGATCGATCATCATGTTCCCATAGATCTTCCCGAGCCGGACCATGGAACAGGTGGTGATCATGTTAAGCACAAGTTTCTGGGCGGTGCCGGCTTTCATCCGTGTCGATCCCATGATCACTTCCGGACCGACGACGGGACAGATCGCAACGTCGACGCTTTTTCGAAGCGCGGCGAACTCCCGACCGGCAAGCTTCGCCCGGGAATTCGTGGTGACGAGTATGGTAGAAGCTCCGCGCCGTTTGGCCTCCCGGAGAGCGCCGATGACATAGGGAGTTCTCATGCTCGCGGCTATCCCGCACACCACATCCTTGTCGCTCACCCTCTCCTTCCGGATAGCAAGCGTCCCGTCGGTTTGAAGGTCCTCAGACCCCTCAATTGCCCTAAAAACGGCGCTTTTACCGCCGGCAATGAGCCCTAGTATCATCTCCGGGGGCGTCCCAAATGTCGGGGGACATTCCGCCGCGTCCAGGATCCCGAGCCTGCCGCTTGTACCTGCACCGGCGTAAATAAGCCTTCCTCCAGATTTCAGCGATCGAACGACCATCGCCACTGCTTTTCCAATGTGGGGTATCTCCCGCCTGACGGCGGAGGGTACCGTCGCATCTTCGCGCGCAATCGTCTTGAGGATTCCCGGAATGTCCATCCGGTCGATGGTTTGGCTTCGCGGGTTCGACTGCTCGGTTGTGAGCTTTCGGAGCTGATCAAAAAGCGTTTTGTTCTGTTTCACTCTGGCATCTTAAGGGCGGATGATGACAATTTTCTTTTCGACAAATTCGGATGGATCGATCCCGTCGATCATAAGGGGATAGGATTCAATATCCCCCGGCTTTTGCTTCACACGTGCCTGCTCCATCTCTCCCGTAAGATCTCCCCCCTTGAGGAGAATAATCGATCCCCTCTTCAGCCATTTCCGCGGGGAGGGATCGTTTGGCTGACCACCCGAAGAGGTCTTTAGTAAAGGTGCGCCCCATTTCACAATATCGGAAATTGAGCCGACTGCACGAGCGATAACATAATCGAATGCATGGTGGAAAGGCGGCTTGCCGTTCAGCTCTTCGATCCTGCCCGGGAGAGCCTTGACTCGTCCCAACTTTCGGCTCGTAATAATCTCTGCCACGGCCCGGATCTTCTTTTGTATCGAGTCTATGAGGGTGACCTCCAGGCCTTCAGACAGGATGCCAAGGGGAATCCCCGGCAGCCCGCCGCCGGTACCGATGTCGATGATCGTGGAGCCCGGGAGAAACTCGAACTGAAAGAGGAGTGCAATCGAGCCGAGCACGTGACGCGTCCAGATATGTTCTTCGTCTTTGCGTGAGATCAGATTGATCTTTTGATTCCATTCCAATAACTCTTTCACATATCCTTCGAGCGAGCTGAGCTGAGCGTCCGTTATTTCAAGGCGGTTTTTCTGGCATATTGACCTGAACAAAACAGCATCATCCATAAACTACTGTTTTTATTGGGTTTATAACGCAAGATTCCACGTGAAACTGAAGAGACAATCTACCGTTTGAGTTGAACCATTAACACAGAAATATCGGCAGCCGTTATCCCGCTGATGCGTGACGCTTGCGCAACCGAGGTGGGCTTGAATTTCATGAGCTTCTCTTTTCCCTCGCTCGAAAACGATTTCACAGATTGGAAATCATAGTCATCCGGAATGCTCATCGATTCGATTTTGTCGAATCTTTGGATCTGGTCCGTCTGCTGGACTATATAACCGGCATACTTGATTTCAATTTCAATTTGCTCGATTATCTCGTCAATGAGGTTGGGATCTCCAAGGTTCAACAATTTGTCGACATATCCACATCCCTCAATACACTCTATTTTGATAAGCTCCTTCAGGCTTATTCCCGGCCGGCGCAACAGCTGAGAAAGTTTCTCGCTTTGAGTCAGGAGAGAGTTGCCATGCTGCTCGAGAAAAGGATTGATATCCGATGGCCGACAGGTCTCCCGCTCCAGGAAGCCTATCCCGTCCCTGATAAACGCCTCCTTGGTCTCAAGCCGCTCCAGAACACTAGTGGGGATGAGACCGAACTGGTGCCCCTGCCTCATGAGTCGCCGGTCTGCATTGTCTTGCCTGAGGAGCAGCCGGTATTCTGCCCTGGACGTGAACATGCGGTAAGGCTCTTCGGTGCTCTTGCTGACCAGGTCGTCGATCATCACCCCAATATATGCCTCAGATCGCTTCAAAATGAAAGGTTTATGGCCTTTTACCCTGAGGGCGGCGTTGATTCCAGCCATCAGGCCCTGTGCGGCCGCTTCCTCATATCCCGATGTACCGCAGATCTGACCGGCAAAGAACAGGCCCTCCACAAGTTTCGTCTCCAAGGTGGGTTTGATCTGGTGTGGCGGAAAGAAATCGTATTCTACGGCATAGCCGGGCCGCAGCATCTTTACCTGTTCAAGCCCCGCCATGGTTTTGAGCCCCTCATACTGAACTTCCTCCGGAAGGCTCGTAGAGAAGCCGTTGACATATACTACGTTTGAGTCATACCCCTCAGGCTCCAGGAAGATCTGATGCCTTTCCCGCTCAGAAAATCTGACGATCTTGTCCTCGATCGAAGGGCAATATCGGGGCCCGGTACCCTTAATTCTCCCGGTAAACATGGGTGAGCGGTCGAATCCCTTCCTGAGGGCCTCATGAGTCGCTTCGTTCGTGTGGGTGAGGTACATCGGGATCAATCTGTTCGAAATCTCCCTATTTTGGAAGGAAAAGGGCTTTGGTGGGTCGTCGCTAAGCTGTTCCTCCAAAGCCTCGAGGCGAATGCTGTCGAGTGCAACCCTGGGCGGGGTCCCCGTCTTGAGCCTCCCGCTCGTAAACCCCAGCCTCTCAAGGTCCTCGGTGACACCCTTTGATGCTGGTTCACCGAACCTGCCCCCCGTGGTTTCGTTAAGTCCCGTATGAAGTAAGCCGCGCAAGAACGTGCCTGCGCAAAGAACGAGACACCGGCAGGTTATCGAACCTCCCCGCATGGACAATCCTAGAACTTTCAGCCTTCCAGGAGAGCCATCCTGGCAGGTATGGATATCGAGGAGGGAATCCTCCAAAATATGGAGGTTTTCTTGGTTTTCTATCCTATTTCGAGCTTCGACAGAATACCATTCGCGGTCATTTTGGCACCTTGGAGACCAAACAGCGGGGCCTTTAGACTTATTGAGCATCTTGAACTGGATCCCCGTCGCATCTGCAATTTTCCCCATTTCCCCGCCAAGGGCGTCAATTTCCCTCACCAGATGCCCCTTTGCTGTACCTCCGATCGCGGGATTACAGGACATCCTCCCAATCGATTTTCTATCCATCGTCAAGAGGGCAGTCTTACATCCCATCCTGGCGGCTGCCAGTGACGCCTCTATTCCTGCGTGGCCACCCCCAACCACGGCAACATCATAATAAGGTTTGGGTTCTACCACGACAAACCGGCTCCCGTATGTTCCACGTGAAACATCCCTTACTTCCCTATGCAGAAAGTGGCAAAAATGTTATTAAGCACATCTTCGCTGGTAACAACCCCGACTATCTCTCCAAGACTGTCCAAGGCCAGCCGGAGGCTCAGGGCGACAAATTCATTGCTCTTGCCCTCCAGGAGGTCGATCCGCCCCTGAACTAGTAGATCCCTTGCTTTGGATAAGCTATTCTTGTGCCTCTCATTTGTCACGATTGGACTCTTTTCAGTCCCCAATCCGTTGCCGTTAAGGACAGATGAGACGAGCGCTGCCTGAAGTTTATCCACACCTTTTCCCGTTTTCGCTGAGACGTAGATGGGGGGTGTATGCGGCTGGTAATTTGGGATTTGCAAGCGCCAATGTGCGTTTAGGTCAACCTTGTTCACTACTACCAACAACTTCTTCACAAGGTTTTCCACTCCTGTCAACCGTGAGATCAGAGTAATGTCCTCTTCGTCCACTCGACCAGACTCCAGAACGAGCACTCCGATGTCCGCATTCTGAATCTCCTTTTCCGTCCGAATCATTCCTTCTATTTCAACGGGGTCATCGGTCGATCTCAGGCCCGCCGTATCAATCGCTGTGAACAGGAGGCCGCCAATGTTCACATTCTCTTCGATCACATCTCGCGTAGTACCTGGGATTGCCGTAACTATCGCTCGCTCATCATCAAGCAAAGCATTAAGAATACTTGATTTACCGACATTCGGCTTGCCGACGAGCGCGACTCTCACGCCTTCGCGGTAATGCCTGCCATGCTCATAGGAAGCGATGAGCGATTCGATCTCTTCGATCGTGCTTGTTAAACTATTGTTTATATTGGATTTATCAACTACTTGAAGGCCCTCTTCTGCAAAGTCGAGTTCAAGCTCAAGAAGGCCGCACACATTGAGGAGGCTCTCCCTCAGTCCGTTCACTTTTCCAGAGAGCCTGCCTTGAAGTTGCATCAGAGAAATCTGGTGTGCGCTTTCAGATCTCGAGCGAATCAGGTCGGCAACAGCTTCAGCCTGCGAAAGATCAATGCGGCCATTGAGAAAAGCTCGTTTCGTAAATTCTCCCGGTTCAGCGGCGCGGGCGCCGCTCTGCAGTAGCGACTGCAGGATCTTCTGGCAAATATAGACTCCTCCGTGGCAACTGAATTCTACCGTGTCCTCGGCGGTATATGACTGAGGAGCCTTGAAGACTGTGGCGACCACTTCATCGATCATGACGCCGTCCCGATCGATAAAGTGGCCGAAGTGGGCCGTGTGGGTCGCTACCGAGGAAAGGGGGGTCTTGCCGGCAAATCTCGCACTGGACAAATCTATCGCCCCCTTGCCGCTGACGCGGAGGACTGAAAGCCCTCCCTCGCCAATAGGCGTAACAATGGCCGCTATGATATGATCCTGGGGGTTCATCGTAGATTCGGTAAGAAAGACTGGCACATGAATCTATGAAACTCCGCCAATAAAAACAACGATCCGGCCTAAGCTCGTTGTCCCGGTTTTTGACATTGGGTGGGGCAGATAGTAGATTTCGAGTGACCAGGGGGAGCCGACCATGCCGCACCGCATCTTACTTGCAATAACTTGTCTTTCGTTTAGTGTGCCATTGAACCTATCCGCCCAATGGGTGCACTTGGGGCTGCCTTACGAGGCCATTACGTCGGTACTCGTGGATCCGAGAGACGGAAGCAATATTTACGTAGGAAGCGACATCAGCGCCGCCCAGGGCAGAATCTTCAAGAGCACCAATGCGGGCGTGGACTGGATGTTGATGCGAGACAGCGTTTGTGTACAGGAATTGGTCATGCGTCCCGACAGTTCCAACATTCTCTTCGCGGCGCTCTATGCCGCCTCTTATGGCTCTGCCGGCCTGCTAAAAAGCACAGACGCGGGCGCGACATGGTTCCGCGCGGATAGCGGCATCCCGGCGAGCTGGTGGGGATCAGGGATTACGAAGCTCGCCATCAATCCAACGCATCCAGATTCCATGATTGCCGCTCTGGTAGTTGGCGGATTGTCCAGGACCACAAATGGCGGCGCGCTTTGGGAATCCATCGCTGATTCGACTGGGCCTCAAGGGAGGAATATCGGCGCGATTGGGATTGATCCTGAAAACCCTGAAAGGATTTACGTGAGCGCGTATAGCGACGGGCGGCTATACATTTCGACAAACGATGGGTTGACTTGGAAGAATACGCTACCGGATATTCTCTATGGAGGGGGAGGTTACCATTTCGAGTTCGGGGACCCGTCATCGACTCTTTACATGGCTGGATCTCGTACGGTCGCAGCTTCGAAGGGGATCTTTAAGTCTTCCGATCGAGGCACGTCATGGATCAACATCTCAGCCGGGATCCCGGGGAACTTCGCAAATGTCTGGTGCATCACTAGGCGGCTAAGATCGATACCGGACGCTCTCTTTGCAGGTATCAGCTGGTCTTTCGATTTCCGGCCTGACACCGTATTCGGCCACGGGGTGTTCACGAGCTCGGATGGTGGACAATCGTGGCAGGACATCGGAATCGACTCGGCACAGGTGTTCGCATTGGCTCTATCGCCCGACGAGAGATACCTCTATGCGGGCGTTAACGGTACCCGCTTTGGAGGAGGTCCTCGCGGAGTCTATCGTCTCGATCTTGGAACAACCTCCGTAAGAGAACCTCTGGATCGGATCCGGTCATTTACGCTTTACCAGAACTACCCCAATCCGTTCAATTCATCCACCAGCCTCCGCTACGAAATCCCCGGCGAAGGAACGATCACCCTGAGAATTTATGACCCCATCGGGAGGGAGGTGCGAACCATCCTACAAAGCAAAGAAACCGCGGGGCCTCACCAAATAATGTGGGACGGCGCTAACAATCGAAATAGCCAGGTTGGAACCGGACTTTATTTTGTCAGGGCGACCTATCTTCCGACGAACCGCGGGTCATCTGCCCTCCAATCTGCCGCAAAGGGAATCCTGCTGATCAAGTAGGGGCTGCAGATCAACTCTCGCCAGATCCGGGCATGAATGCATGTTGAATCGGGGCGAACTGTTTTTAATTTGGACAGCAGTCAATCCAAGGGAGGCTTGCAATCTGCAAATTGTCTCCTTATCTTTGAGTAGTGGTTCCACAGCCACCGTACCCGGTTGTTTGGCTGCAAGGAGGTACTATGAAAGCAATCGGTCTTCTTCTACTCGCAACATTAGCCGTCTCCTGTAGAGAGACCCCACCGCAATCCATCCTGCCCCAAGGAATCCCGCCCCGACCACCGCTCGGCCAGATCATTGCATACGTCTATTGGGATAACCAGGGTTTGCCTGGAAAGAAGCTTGTGTTGCTCGAAACGGCCGACACCCTGTTCACCGACGCCAACGGCCTTGCGATATTCGATGTGCGGGCAGGGCATTATGTCCTCCGTGCTTTCGAAATCAATCGGGGCGGTCCATGTTGTGCGTCGATTGATTTCGATATTGACGTTCAGACCGGGGTTACAACGAAGGTGAATATTTTTGATTGCCTCCCCTGTTTATAGCTTTGGAGAGTCATGCTCAAACTAGTGGTTGTTGCGGCGTTCATTTTGGTCGCGGGTTGCGACAGGGCGGTCGTCCTCGAGTCTCCGGTACCAGATATTAAGCTGACTGTTACTGCAACACCGCCCGCAGGAAGTTTTACAAATCCCGTAACTATTACAGCCCGGGCTGTGAATATCGGATCAAGTGCGGTAGAGTGTGGGGCCGGATGCAGCTTTATCGGTCCGGGAATGACCTTTCAGATCGTCGCCCCTGATTCAACCGAGGTGTTCGTTTTTGATCCGCGGACGCGGCCCCTCTGTCCGGACTATATTCTAACGATCCCCCCGAGAGAAGAGGTCATGGGCTTGATAATTTTCGACGGGAATCTATTCGCGTCTAATGGGGGACGATTGGTGCCGCAGGAGGGACTTTACTCCGTTATTGTCAGCTTCCGCTCATTCAGCGGCCGCGTCAATGACGAAGGAATTGTGATCAAGAACCGGGTTACCTTCCGGTGGAGCTCTCAGTAAACCACTACTTCTTGGGGGCCTTCGGCAGTTGCTTCGCGATTTTGTTTATCCACCCGCCGGACTGTTTTTTCTCGTCCACTTTTCTCAGCGGCTCATTCTCGTGTTGCTTATTCACCCACATCTGCTGGGCGATCGAGAAGAGATTGAACATAAAGTAATAGAGGTTTAGTCCCGACGGGAAGCTGGTAAACATCAGCGTCAGCATCACCGGCATGAGCCACACCATCATCTTCTGCCGCGGGTCCTTCACGGTCATTTTTTGCTGGACGAACATCGTGATGCCCATCAGCAGCGCGAGCCCGCTGAGTTCGTTGATGCTGAAGAGGGGAAGCTTGAACGGAAGGACCGCGATCACATCCGGAGACGAAAGGTCCTGAATCCACCAGACGAAATGGGCCTGCCGGAGCTCGATCGTCGCGCTAAAGACCGCCCATAACGCGTACAAAATCGGGAGCTGGAGGAGCATCGGGAGACAGCCTCCCGCCGGATTGACGCCGTACTCCTTGTACAACCGCATGATCTGCTGGTTCATCTTCTGCGGATCGTCTTTGAACTTTTCCCGTATCTCCGTCATCATCGGCTGAAGAGCCTGCATCTTCCTCATCGACGTCATGCTGCTCTTCGTGAGCGGGTAGAGGACCACTTTCACGATGATGGAGAAAATGATGAGGATGACCCCGTAGTTGGAGATGAACAGCCTGAGGAATTCAAACAGGGGGAGGATGACATACCGGGAGATCGGCCTGATAATCCAGACCGCGCCAAGGCTCATGATCCGGTCGAGCTCGACATTGTAATACTTCACGACGCCGAAATCGAGCGGTCCGAGGAAGACCGTGATCCGGTCCGTCTCGACCGGGTGCCCGATAAACGGCATCTTGAGCGCGATGCTGTAGTTTTCTTTCGCCCCGTTATCGGGAAGCTTGACGCGGTTGCCTTCCAGATAGGCCCCCTGACTTGTCTTCTCGCGGGGGATGAGCGCGACGGCAAAATATTTGTTCCTTGCGGCAATCCATTCCACGCGGCCCGAGATATTCTGTTTCAGAGGCTCGTTGAAGTTGCTCGCGTCGACATCGGTCAGCTCGCCGCCCGCAAACACCGAGGACTTGGCAAAATTCGATTCATTGACTGTGTTTCGTTCCTCGTACCGGAGACCCGACTCCCAGGTCACCTGGTATTCAAAATTGGCGATGATATTTTCCATCCCCTCGAACCGGTAGACCGCATCGAACGAGTAGAGACTGCCGTTGAAGACAAGCGATTTTACGATTCGGCTCCTGTCGCCGGCCTTTAGCACGAAATCGACCTTGAGGGATTCCTGGTCGGCAAGGGTGAGGACCGTACCGTCCGCGAGATCCGACTGGAACGCCAGGTTTTTGGTGTTAATGAGCTTGCCGTCGGTGGAGTAAAACATGAGATTGAAGTCGCGCGTATCGGCCCCGTCGATGAGGTTTACGGGGTACTGGTCCCAGGTCTTATACTCTTTCAGTTCCCACGACTCGATCGTTCCGCCTTTTGTCGAGATTTTCGCCCGGTAGTGCTTCGTTTCGATCGTGATGACTTTCGTTTGCCCGGACTCGGCCGAAGAAAAGTATTTGCCGAGCGTATCCTTCCCGGCTTGTACGTTCCCCGGCTGGGCGGGGAGATTTTTCGCCGTATCGGGGTGGGTTTGATGCACCAGCGCGGAATCAAACCCCGCGGGAGCTTTCGTGGGCGGAGGGGCATTCGTCCACATCCAGATCATAAGGATGAGACCGATGAGAATAAAGCCTATGACTGCATTTCGATCCATGGAACGGCCGGGGTCAGTAGTTAAATGGGGGAAAGTTATGGTACCGGGTCATACCCACCGGGGTGCAGCGGATGGCAGCGGAGCAACCTCTTCGCCGCCAGCCAGACTCCCTTGAGAGTCCCGTGCCTGTTGATCGACTCGAGCGCGTAGGAGGAGCATGTCGGGTAAAACCGGCATGCGTTAACGGAGAACGCAGGAGAAATGAACCGCTGATACAGGCGAAGCAGGATTGGGATCATTCGGATCCTTCGATCCTTGTCTCGGCGAGCAAATTCAACAACTTCTTCATGTCCAGTTCGACTTCCGCAAAGGTTGGGAACCGCGGCGATCCGGATACGGTGGAGGTGTACAGGAAGATCAGCGCCAGCGGATTTGACAGCCCGTTCAGCTTCGGTAAGAGGATCTCCTTGTTGAGCCTGTACGCTTCCCGCGCCAGTCTCTTGAGGCGGTTGCGGTCGACGGCCTTTTTCAGGCCACGGGGTGATGTAAAGCCGACGCCTGAGGTCGATCCTGCGCGAAGTTTTAACCGCTGGTCCGCCAAGATCAGGCATCCCAGATACTTCGCCTGCACCTTCCGGCCATGTTTGAAGACCAGCTGAAAATTGTTTCTTCCGCTGAGGATCTCCGCCCGTCGAAGAGTGCGCCGCACTCTCTTGAGATCGCGGGTTGGTGGGCTAGCGCTCGTCGCTAACGGTGAGTTTCCAGCGTCCTTTTTTTCGGCGGCGCGCAAGAACTTTTCTCCCATCCTTCGATTTCATGCGCTCACGGAATCCGTGTTTGTTCTTCCGTTTCCGGTTACTGGGTTGAAATGTCCGTTTCATTACTCGAGACTCCGAATGAGATCTGTTCTTGCGAGAATGCAAAAAGAGGATTGCTGTTCACAATCCTCTGCCTTCAAAAACCCGCAATTCGATAGTGGTTTGCAATATACGTAAACCGCGCTGCAAAAACAAACGGACCTCAAGCCGGGTGGCGGGCGAGTTTCAACCGCCGAACCGAAAAACCGCAGCCTGAAGGCTGCGGCTACCAAGCCCGAGGCATCCGTAGGCGCGACCTTTAGGTCGCGTAACGAGATTGAGGCGCTCCCCGTGTCGGGCCGCGGAGCGGCCGAGGTATGCGTTCCCACGCCCGGCGTGGGAACGAGAAGAGAAACTCAGCCGATGAACTGGAAGTAGAGCATACAGAGCGCTGCCGCCGACATCACGACGAGCGCCGTCAACCCCAGGATGTTCGAGAATCTTCCGTTCGTGAACTCGCCCATCACCTTTTTGTTGTTGGAGATATGCAGCGCAATCGCGATGATGACCGGCGCTGTAATCCCGTAGAGAATGGCGGAGTACATGAGGGCCTGAATCGCGGAGATGCCTATGTAGTTTATGAGGAGCCCGACAAGGAGCGAGAACGCGATAACGACATAAAACGCTTTTGCTTCGTGAAATTTCCTGTCAAGACCCGCGTTCCAATCGAACGCCTCCGAAAGGACATAAGAAAGCGATCCGCTCAGGACCGGGATGGCGAGAAAACCCGTCCCGATCACTCCGATCGCAAAGAGAAGGTATGCCGCTTTTCCCGCCAGGGGCTCAAGCGCGCTCGCGGCCTGCTCGACTGTCGCGATCTCCCGGACGCCCCCGTGAAACAGGACGGTGCCGGTGGTCAGCATGATAAAGAACATGACGATGTTCGAAAAGAGCATTCCGATGTCGATATCGACTTTCATATTACGGATGACGCGTTTGTCCACGACCAGATGCCTCTTCCTGTGGCGCATCTCCTCCACTTCCATGGTGGCCTGCCAGAAGAAAAGGTACGGTGAGATCGTCGTCCCGAGCACGGCCACAAAAATCTCAATAAACTCCCTGTTGAACCTGAAAGTGGGGATAAACGCGTGTTTGAGCACCTGGATGACGTTGACCTTTGAAAAGAAGGGTGTGACAAGGTAGACCAGGAGAATGGCGCACAGATATTTCAAGATTGACGCCATTTTATGATATGGCAGGTAGATAATTGCTGTCAGCAGAACTATGGTGGACGCGGCGCTAAAATAAATGGCGTGGACTGCGGGGAACAAGAGGTGGGCGACGGCTCCCATGCCTGCGATGTCTGCGCCGATATTCAGCACGATGGCAGGAAAACTGAACAGCACCATGAGGTAGGCGACCGGGCGGGGGTAGTATCTCTTGAGCGCTCCGGCCAGCCCCTGCGATGTGACGAGGCCGATTCTCGCGCACATTTCCTGCATCGAGGCCATCAGCGGATAGGTGAAGAGGGCGGTCCACAACGTGGCGAGGCCAAACTGTGCGCCTGCCTGCGAGTAGGTTGCTATCCCGGACGGGTCGTCATCGCTGGCGCCTGTGATCAGTCCGGGCCCGAGAATCCGCCAGTATCGCGTAAGCCTGACCCGTATGTTCCTCTTTACATTCATCAGAAAGCGTTTCTCCGCGGAAATTAAAGTGTAAAAAACCTCCGGCAATATCAACAACCGCGTTACAATTTCGTTTTTTTTTGCTTCCGGCACGAAGATTTCTCTTGACGTCAGCTCAAAAACTTTGTATTATATCTCATGGTTTGAGGCTTCTCTCCCGTGTCGATAAAATGTGGATAACCTTTATCGCGCGATCGTCCGGACCCGGCATCTCCCGCTTGACCATTCTCTTACAAAGCTCTGGACCGGATAAACGCGCTGAATTCAAGTTCTTGGAGGTCTCGCTTCAACATTCACCCCTTGCTGTGCGTACCGACCTTGGTTGCAGGCTGTAGCCCACCCGGGGGATTTTGTTCACATCGTTGTTGACAAGTTGTAGATAGCGGTTTAAATCGCCGTAATCCATTTTGTCTTATGAGGTTACCGAGCAATGCATCTAAGTGCCCCCACACAGAACAGCAGTGCGGATCCGAATGTCATCCCCGCTGGATTTGATAACCTTCAGCTTCACGAGAGGACCTGGTTTGATTGCCTCAAGCTGATCAAAGCGCGAGTGAACAACCAGAGCTTCAAGGCCTGGTTTGAGCCGATCATCCCTCTCCGGCTGAGCGACAGAAAATTTTCGATCCAGGTCCCGAGCCAGTTTTTTTCAGAATGGCTTGAGGAGCATTATTTTTCACTCTTGAGCGAAGTCCTCACGCAAGTCACCGGAACTGAAATCGCTTTGGATTATGAAGTCGTTTCCGAAGATCGGGACACGCGTCCATCTGGCCATGCCCCGTCCCCCTATTCTCCCGAAGCTCCTGCGCCGATCTCCTCCGAGCCGGCCGGGTCCTCCGGCGATGTACCGCGCGCGGCCATGAGCGCGCCGATGACAAAGTCACCCGCCGCGGCGTTCCTGAATCCGTCGTACACATTTCAACATTACATCAGAGGTGAGAGCAATCAATTCGCCTCCGCTGCCGCGCTCGCGGTCGCGAACACGCTGGGCGGATCGTCGTTCAACCCGCTCGTGATCTACGGCGGAGTCGGACTCGGGAAAACGCACCTGGTGCATGCGATTGGGAACCACGTGATGCAAACCGACCGCAGCCGGCGGGTCCTCTACGTCTCGAGCGAAAAGTTCACGATCGATTTCGTCGAGGCGATCCAGAAGGATCGCGTCGCCGAGTTCTCCAATTTCTACCGCCGCGTCGACCTTCTTATCGTCGACGACATTCAGTTCTTCGCCGGGAAGGAAAAGACGCAGGACACGTTTTTCCACACCTTCAACGAGCTCCACCAGCTCGGAAAGCAGATCGTCCTTTCCTCCGATAAGCCCCCGAAGGAGCTGAAAGGGCTGAATGAGCGCCTGATTTCACGGTTCCAATCGGGATTGACCGCCGACGTCCAGCCCCCGGATCTCGAGACAAGAATCGCCATCCTCCGGAAAAAGAGCGGCGACCGGGGAGCCGAACTTCCGCATGCGGTGGTCGAGTTCATCGCGCTGAATGTCACCTCGAACATCCGCGAGCTGGAGGGCTGCCTGATCGGCCTGCTTGCGCGCTCATCGCTCGAGAGCCGGACGATCGATCTCGACCTTGCGAAGGAGGTCGTTCGTTCCATCGTGGGAGAGGTCAGAACCCATATCACCGTCGAGGAAATTCAGAGGGTGGTTTGCGAGCATCTCGGCATCCCGGACGATCTCATTCGCGCGAAGACCCGCAAACAGGAGATCGTGAACGCACGCCAGATCGCCATGTACCTCACGAAGGAATTGACCAACTCTTCCCTCAAAACGATCGGGCTTCATTTCGGCGGGCGCGATCACAGCACGGTGATCCATGCCTACCAGACGGTCGAAGACAGCATGGCAAACGATCCAAAACAGAAAAACCTGGTGCTGCAACTCAGATCAAAACTGGAGTTGAGTCTCGGATAATCACTTTCGACTCTTCAGAGGTTCAGCGAGTGCCCGGTCTTGTTCGGGCACTTTTCGTTTCGGCCGGGAGTTGTTGATAACGCTGTGCGCCGGAAGTGATTTCATGTGAATGGACTGTGCAAAGAGTTTGTCGTTTCGTGGCGGGATGTGGCAGAGACGATGTTTTGTGGATATGCCGGATCTTTTCAAGAGCGAAGACACAGAGTTCAAACAAATGAGTCGTGCGCAAACGGAGGCGGGAAAAGAAGTTGAACCAATTGTACACATGTCAACGTGCCTTATTATTAGTAATCCTCTTTTTACATCTCTATAACATATAGTAATACTGGGGGTTATAGGGGTGGATAAGGCAGTGGTATCAGGGAGCCTGTGATTTCCCTAACTTATTGTATTTGTATGGGGTTAGGATATGTTTTCGATTGAATTTCACGCGTAAATTTCGTAAATTTAAAGGTTGCCACCGTACCCAACTTCACCATTCAAAAGAGGAAAGATCAATGAGATTCTCCACGTCCAGCATCGAACTGCAGAAGGTTCTCGGAAATATCGGGGGCGTAATTCCGACGCGATCGACTCTTCCAATTCTGGAAAACTTTCTGTTTGAGGTTACGGACAACAAGCTCCAGCTCACGGCGACCGATCTCGACACCTCGATGTCGGTGAACCTGCCGGTCAAGAACGGCGAGAACGGAACGATTGCGGTCCCGGCAAAGAGGTTGATGGAAACGGTGAGAGCGCTCCCCAACACGGAAATCAATTTCACGGCCCAGACGGACAACAATAAAATTCTGATGAAGACGGGAAACGGCGAGTACCGGCTGACCGGCGAGTCGAGCGAGAATTACCCCGCCATCCCGAAATTCAAGTCGGATGCGGAGTTGAAAATCGACGGCCCGACGCTCAGCCGCCTGATCATGAAGACATCCTTTGCCGTGAGTTCCGACGAGCTGAGGCCGGCGATGATGGGCGTCCTCTTCCAGATCAAGAAAGACGAGATCCGCGCCGTGGCGACGGACGGCCACCGTCTCGTGCGCCTGGTGAATTCGTCGTTCTCCTCCACCGCGGGGGAGCGCGAAGTCATCGTCCCGGCGAAGGCGCTCAACCTCGTCCTGAAATCGTCCGATACGGCCGACGGCAGCGTCGCGTTCAGCGAAAATCACGCGATGTTCTCGATGGGAACGACCCGGCTGGTCTCGCGGATGATCGAGGAGAAATTTCCGAATTATGAAAGCGTGATCCCCCTCGAAAACGACAAGGAATTATTGATCGACAAGAATCAGCTTCTTGCTTCGGTGCGCAGGACGGCGCTCTACGCCAGCTCGACGACGCATCAGGTCCGTTTCTCCCTCCGCAAAGGGTCTCTCGCGGTTTCGGCCGAAGATATCGATTTCGGGAGCGAGGCGAAAGAGACGCTCACCTGCGATTACTCCGCGGAGCCGATGGAAATCGGATTCAATTCTACCTACATGATCGACATGCTTTCGCATATGGACACCGATCAGGTTCAGTTGATGTTCAGCTCGCCGACGCGGGCAAGCATCCTCAGGCCGGTCTCGCAGAGGGACGGCGAGAACCTGTTGATGCTCGTCATGCCGGTGAGGTTGAGTGATTGATCCCCTCGAGTCGATGCAGCTGACAAACCTCAGGCTACGGGACTTTAGAAACCATCTCGACTCCTCCTTCCAGTTCACGGGCGGTACCAACCTCCTGCTGGGTGACAACGGCGAAGGAAAGACGAATATTCTCGAAGCGATCTCCTACCTCTGCCTCACGAAGAGCTTTTACGCGTCGAGCGACGCGCTCGCGTTGAACTTCGGCGCGGAGCTGTTCGAGATCGCGGGAACGTTCGTCGGAGGAGGGGGGACGGAACACAACGTCCGCGTCGCCTATGCGAAGGAGCCGGTCGAGAAGGTCGTGATGGTGAACAAGCGCAGGGTCGAGCCGTTCACCTCGATCATCGGAAAATTTCCGATCGTGATTTTCTCTCCGGAATATACCGCGATCGTTTCGGGCGCCCCGGCCGACCGGAGAAAGTTCGTCGATTTTGTGATCTCGCAGTCGAGCAGCGTCTACCTGCAAGACCTCATCGCCTACCGAAAAGTCCTGCGGCACCGGAACAGGATTCTCAAAGAAGCGAAACTCCAGCGGACGGATTGTTCGGACCTTCTCCCGCCCTGGGACGACCAGATGGTCGTTCTCGGCGCAGCGGTCACCAACAGGCGGAACCAGTTCGTCCGGGAATTTCAGGAGTTCGTCACCTCCGCGTACCACCGTCTCGTGGGGAGCGCCGAGGAGCCGACAATCGAGTACCGGCCGATGATCGCCCTTTCGAGCAGATCGACGGAACCCGAAATTCGGGAGCTGCTCAAAGCCGAGATAGAAAAGACCCGCCCGGTGGAAATGCGCGCCGGCATAACGCTTGTCGGGCCCCAGCGGGACGAGCTGTTATTCAGGATCAACGGGCTCGACCTGAGGAGTTACGCCTCCCAGGGGCAGCAGAAGACGTTTCTGATCGCTCTCAAGATTGCGGAATTTTTCTACCTCCAGGACCGGAGCGGTGAAACGCCGATCCTGCTCCTTGACGATATTTTCTCCGAACTCGACGAGCAACGGGCGAGACAGCTTCTGCATTTTGTCGAGGGGTTAAGCCAGGCCTTCATCACATCGACGAGCGTTCGATTCTTCGAAAAGGGGACGAACTTCGGTGAATCTCACAAGCGGTTCCTGGTCCGGAGCGGGACCGTGGTCGAACAGGAGCTGGCGGCATAAGCATGAGCAAACCGCCGGCAAAACTGATCGCGACGGGAATTTCCGGGGTTCTGAGCTCGCTCGGAATCGGGGGAAAGATCAAACAATACGAAATGCTCGAAGCCTGGCCGGGGATCGTGGGCGAGCAGATCGCGGGAGTGGCCACCGCCGAGCGGATCACCGACGGAAAGCTCTTCGTCCATGTCGAGCAGGCGGTCTGGCGGAACGAGCTGGTTTTTCTGAAGAAGGATTTGATTGAGAAAATCAATCGTGCGATGCATCAGGAGATCGTGCACGACATCATATTTCGATAAAGGGGCGTCATGCGAAAAGTTGTAGAAGAAGAAAAAAAGGTGAAGGGCAAAGCGGCAAGCGAAGCTCCCGCGGGAAAAGGGCGGACCAACGGCGAATACACCGCGGACGATATCACCGTCCTGAAGGGGCTCGAACCGGTCCGGCAACGGCCGGCGATGTATATCGGCGACATCTCCGTCCGCGGCCTCCATCACCTCGTGTATGAGGTGGTGGATAATTCCATCGACGAGGCTCTCGCCGGGTACGCGCACACTATTTCGGTCAGCGTGAATAAGGACGGGTCTGTCACCGTGATCGACGACGGCCGCGGGATTCCGACCGATATCCATCCCGAGGAAAAAAGGTCCGCGCTGGAAGTCGTGATGACGGTCCTCCACGCCGGGGGAAAATTCGACAAGAATACCTACAAGGTCTCCGGAGGGTTGCACGGGGTCGGAGTTTCCGTCGTCAACGCGCTCTCCGAATGGCTGGAAGCGGAGATTTACCGGGACGGGAAAATCTGGTATCAGAAGTATGCCCGCGGCAAGCCGCAGGGCGCGGTGAAAGTCACCGGCAAGACCGATGCGAAAAAAACCGGCACCAAGATCTCGTTCCTTCCGGACAACCAGATTTTCAAAAACCGGACGTTTAAGTTCGAAACGATCGCCGAACGGCTCCGCGAACTGGCCTTCCTCAATCCGAGCGTGAGGCTCGGGATCGTGGATCTCCGGGACGGCGAGGAACGGGAGGAGTCGTTCCATTTCAAGGGCGGCATCATCGAGTTCGTCCAGTATATCGACGCGACCCGGCCGCCCATCATGAAGAAAACGGTCTACATGAAAGGGCAGGACAAGGACGAGGCGGGGAGGATCGTCGAGGCGGAGATCGCTTTTCAGTATAACGATCAGTACAACGAGAACGTCTTTACCTACGTCAACAACATCAACACGCTCGAAGGCGGCACGCACCTGATCGGGTTCCGGACGGCGCTCACGCGCACCCTGAACTCCTACGCCTCGAAGAACAACCTGGTGAAAGAAAACAGCGTCCAGCTCACCGGAGACGATTTCCGCGAAGGGTTGACGGCCGTGCTCAGCGTGAAGGTGCCCGAACCCCAGTTCGAAGGACAGACCAAGACGAAACTCGGCAACAGCGAGATCAGGGGAATCGTGGAGACCATCGTGAGCGTGCAGCTTGCGATCTGGCTCGACGAGAATCCCGGCGACGCCCGGCGCCTCATCGACAAGTGCCTCCGCGCCGCCGAGGCGCGTGAAGCGGCCCGGAAGGCGCGCGACCTGACGCGCAGAAAGAGCGCGCTCGAATCTTCGAGCCTCCCCGGGAAACTCGCCGATTGCTCGATCGACGATCCCGAACACTGCGAATTGTATATCGTCGAAGGAGATTCCGCGGGCGGAAGCGCAAAGCAGGGGCGCGACCGCAGATTCCAGGCGATCCTTCCGATCAAGGGAAAGATCCTGAACGTCGAGAAGGCCCGCCTTCACAAAATCCTCGAGAACGAGGAAATCCGGTGCATCTTCACCGCGATCGGGGCGGGAGTGGGGGAGGATTTCGATCCCGCGAAGATCCGGTACGGAAAAATCATCATCATGTGCGACGCCGACGTCGACGGCTCCCACATCCGGACGCTCCTCCTGACGCTTTTCTTCCGGTATATGAAACAGATCATCGAGCTCGGACACGTCTACATCGCCCAGCCCCCGCTCTACAAGGTCAAGAAGGGGAAGCAGGAACTCTACGCGTTCGACGAGGATGAGCGGGAGGAAATCCTGAAGCGGTTCAAGGCGGACAAGAAGAAAAACGGCGACAAACCGGAGCCGCCGGGGCAGGAAGAGGAAACGGTGGAAACCGTCTCCGAGGAGGGGGCCGTCCTTCAGACTAGCGGCATTACGATCTCCCGGTTCAAAGGCCTCGGGGAGATGAACCCGGAACAGCTCTGGAGCACCACCATGAACCCGGACACGCGAACGGTGCTCCAGGTTTCGATCGAAAATGCGGCCGATGCGGACCGCACATTTTCCATCCTGATGGGGGACGAGGTGGAGCCCCGGCGCGCGTTCATCGAGAAGAATGCGAAGTATGTAAGGAATCTGGATGTGTGATGATCCAAAAGACCGCTCCGCGGCCGGGGTATCGGTAGCCGCAAGCTTTAGCTTGCGGGTTTTTGATCGAGGAGCTGTGCCATGGCGGGAAAAAGACCGCAGCCTAAAGGCTGCGGCTACCAGGCCCAAGGGATCGGTAGGCGCGACCTTCAGGTCGCGTGCCGTGTAACGCAGGCTAAAGCCTGCGCCTACCAAGGCCGAGGCATCGAATGTCATAACGAATCAACGACTTTAGGGCAATAGAATGGCTAACGGCAACGAAAAAATAGTTCCTGTCGATATTGAAGAAGAAATGAAGGGGTCGTACATCGATTACGCGATGAGCGTGATCGTTGCGCGTGCGCTCCCCGACGTGCGGGACGGGTTGAAACCCGTTCACCGCCGCGTTCTCTTCGGCATGCAGGAACTCGGACTTGCGAGCAACCGCGCCTATAAGAAAAGCGCGCGCATCGTCGGCGAAGTGCTCGGCAAGTACCATCCGCACGGCGACTCCGCGGTCTACGACACGATGGTCCGGATGGCGCAGGACTTTTCCCTCCGCTATCCGCTGGTCGACGGACAGGGGAACTTCGGATCCGTCGACGGAGATTCACCCGCGGCGATGAGGTACACCGAAGTCCGTCTCTCGCGCATCGCCGAGGAAATGCTCAGGGATCTCGATAAGAACACGGTCGATTTTGTCCCGAACTTCGACGATTCGCTCAAAGAACCGACCGTCCTTCCGGCTCTCATCCCGAACCTGCTCGTGAACGGAACCTCCGGCATCGCCGTCGGAATGACGACGAACATTCCCCCGCACAACCTGACGGAAGTCGTCGACGGCTGCGTCGCCATCATCGACAACCCGGAGCTCACCGACGAGAAACTCCTGAAGATCATCAAGGCCCCCGACTTCCCGACGGGCGGCATCATCTACGGATATGAGGGAGTCAAACAAGCCTACAAGACCGGCCGCGGAAGGATCATCGTCCGGGCGAAGGCCAACATCGAAACGGGGCGCGCGGACCGCCAGTCGATCGTGGTCACCGAGATCCCGTACCAGGTCAACAAGTCCGGGCTCATCTCGAAGATCGCTGAGCTCGTGCGGGACAAAAAGATCGAGGACATCTCCGATATCAGGGACGAATCGGACCGGGACGGGCTGCGGGTCGTCATCGAGTTGAAGCGGGACGCGAACGCTCCGGTCGTGCTCAACAATCTCTACAAGCACACGCAGATGCAGACGACGTTCGGCATCATCATGCTTGCGCTTGTGGGCGGCCGGCCCGTGGAGCTCAAGCTGCGGGAGATGATCGACCACTTCATCAAACACCGGAACGATATCATCGTCCGCCGCGCAAAGTACGAGCTGAGCGAAGCGGAGAAGCGCGCGCATATCCTCGAAGGGTATATCATCGCGCTGGACAACATCGACGAGATCATCAAGCTGATCAAGAAGTCGAAGGACGTCCCGACGGCCCAGGAAGGGCTGATGAAGAGGTTCAAGCTCTCCGAGATCCAGTCGAAGGCGATCCTCGACATGCGCCTGCAGCGCCTCACCGGACTCGAGCGCAAGAAGATCGAGGACGAGTACAAGGAGACGATCAAGCTCATCGAGCGGCTGAAGGCGATCCTCGCGAGCAAGAAACTCCAGATGCAGATGATCAAGGACGAGCTTCTTGAGATCAAGAAAAAGTACGGCGACGAGCGCCGCACAGAGATCGTGTACAAGGCCGAGGAGTTCAGCGTCGAGGACATGATCGCCGAGGAGAACGTCGTGATCACGATCAGCCACGGCGGTTTTATCAAGCGCGTTCCCGTTTCGGGATACCGGCGCCAGGGCCGCGGCGGACGGGGAGTCACGGGGGCGACCACCAAGGAGGACGATTTTATCGAACACATGTTCGTCGCCTCCACGCACAACTATATCCTCTTCTTCACCGACAAGGGCCGGTGCTACTGGCTGAAGGTCCATGAAATTCCGGAAGCGGGCCGGGCGTCGCGGGGGAAGTCGATCGTCAACCTGATCGCAAAGCAGGTGGGAGAGAATATCGCGGCGATCGTCCCGGTGCAGGAGTTCGACGAAAAACACTTTGTCGCGATGGTGACCGGAAATGGCGTCATCAAGAAAACGGCGCTTTCGGAATTCGGAAACGTGCGCCGAACCGGCATCACGGCGATCAGCATGCGAAAAGACGACATCGTCAAGGACGTGAAGCTCACGGACGGCACCATGGATATCATCGTCGGAACGCACAACGGGATGGCGGTCCGGTTCCCGGAGACGGAAGCGCGCCCGATGGGACGCTCCGCCTCGGGCGTGCGCGCGATTACGCTCGGCAAGGGGGACAAGGTGATCGGCGCGGTCGCAATCTCCCGTCGCAAGACCTCGATTCTCGTCGTGGCGGAACACGGATTCGGCAAACGGAGCGAACTCGACGAATACCGCGTGAGTCACCGCGGTATCAAGGGGGTGCTCACGTTGCGGGTCACGGATAAGACCGGAAAGCTGGTAGGCATCAAGGAAGTGCTCGAGAACGACGACATCGTGGTTGTCACATCCAAAGGCGTCGTCATTCGCCAACCGGCGAAGGAGATACGGATGGCCGGACGCATCACACAGGGCGTCAGGTTGATCCGTCTGGAAGCCGGAGATCAGGTCGGCGACCTGGCCGTGGTTCCTTCCGAGGAGGAAAAGGAAGAGCCGAAAGAAACTCCGGCCGCCGGGCCGGGCAAGGCCGAGGCCGTCAAGACGGAGACCGGAGAAAAACCCCAGGAATCTCTCTTCGAATCCGGGGGGCCAGCGGGGGAGAAGCCGAAGAAGGAGACCGCAGGAGGAAAACCGGCGAAGGGGCCTGCCGCGAAACGGAAGGGCGACAAGAAGCCGGAGAAAAAAGGGAAGAAGAAGTAACCGCTACAGGGTGATCGTCACCGTCCCGATCGCGCGCCTTTTCAGAAGCGATCCGCCGAAGATCTCGTAGTGCTCCCTGTCCAGCAGGTTTGAAACATCGAGGCCGAGAGTGATATTCTGAGAGAGCGCGTACCGCGCGGCAAGATTCACCACCGTGTAGGCGAGGACCCTTCCCTGAAAGATGCCCGCCGACCAATCGAATGACGGGACGTATTTCGCCGTCACCCCAACCTGCAAACCCGATCCCCCCTTATAGGTGATCCCCCCGTTCAACTTGTACTGAGGAGTATTCGGAAGAAGCGGGCTGTTCGCGTTCTCTTCCTCTACATCAAAATCGAAAAGCGAATAGTTCGCATCGATATTCCAGGACTCCGAAAGAGTGTAATTCAACCCGAGCTCGAACCCCTTCTCGTTTACTTTTCCCGCATTGCCGTACGACCAGACTGTCCGAAGCTTGCTCCCGATATTTTCCTGGCCGTGATACGCGGGATTCACGCCCGGTGCGAGATCGGTGATGAAATCGCTCAATTGATTGTAGTACCCGTCGACCGTTGCGTAGATCGCATTACGAAACGTTCCCTTGTAACCGAACTCGTAGCCCCTGATCTGTTCGACCGTCAGATGATCGTTCCCGAGATAGGCGAGGGGTTGGGCGGGGTCGAGGACATGGAGAAACAGTTCGGAATAGGCCGGCTCTTGAAACGCCCGGTTGTACGTGACGCGAAAACTGTGCTCGCGCTCGGGAGACCAGACGAGCGCCACCTTGGGAGAGAACTGGCTCTCGTGAAGCGTGCTCCGGTCCCAGCGCGAAGCCGCAAGAGCTTTCAATTGGTCGGAGAAGCGGTACTCAAGCTGCCCGTAGATGCCGGTCAAATTATCCTTGTGTTGATCGAGCATGAGTGTTCCGCGGGTGTCGACCGTCTGGTACCTGTAAGAAAGTCCCGTCGTCAGGAAGAGGCGCTCCTCCATCGCGGAAGTGTGGTACTGATAATCCCCCTGAACTGTCAGCGACGTTTCCTCCAGAGGCAATCCCGTCGAGAGGGAATATTGCGGCTCCCGGGAATCCCGGCCGCTCGCCCAAACCTGGACGCTGGAATGGTCGTCGGAGTAACTGGCCCTGCCCCACGGCCTGAGCGCGCGAGTCACCTGCACCCTGCCGATGCCGGTGATGAAGACCTCGTTCTCCACCTGAGCGAGTCCGCCTTCGACGACCGCGAGGGCTCCGCTGCCGGCATCGTAGTCGACCCGGGCGGATCCGTATGTCGACCTGACCGGATCGGTGTTGAGCCGCCGGACCTCCAGATTCAGAAACGGATTAAATCCGTCATACTCGAACGGATGCTGCTGCGACGCGTCTCGCGGTACGCTCCAGGTGTCTCCCTGTGAGCGCCCGATATTCACTTTGTATCCCCATCTCCCCGAGACGCCCGCATGCTGGAGATCGGCCCGGACGGTGTTGAGTTCGCCGCCGGCCAGCGTGAGTCTTGTGCCGGCGCTTTGTTTCGGCGAAGGCGTGACGATGTTCAGCACCCCGTTGAACGCATTTGCACCGTAGAGGGCGGATCCGGGGCCGCGCACAAGTTCGAGACGGCCCAGCTGTTCCACGGGGACGGAGAGCCCGTTCCATTCCTGTGACCCGAGGAAAACGATAGCCAGATCGCGTCCATCGAGGAGAACCAGCAGGCGGCGAGTGAGCGAGCTGTTGAATCCACGAGTGTTGATGTTAAAATCAAAAAGCCCGTTTTGAGCGATATCCACGCCGGGAAGGCGCTCGAGCAGTTTCGGGACCTGTCCCTGGCCCGAGTTAAGCTGAATGTCGCCTGCCTCCATGGCTGAAACCGCCGCCGGCGCGTCGGTAATCCGTTCCCTGCGGAAGGAAGCTCCATAGACGACCACCTCGCCGACCTGAACGCTTGCCTCCTTCAGTTCGATCGCACACGTCGCGGTCTCTTGCGCGCGCACCGTCACTCCGGAAACATCCACGGTGAGGTAACCTATTGCCGATGCGGTGATTGTGTATGTGGAGGGGGGAACATTGGGGATGGAGAATCTCCCTTCGCTGTCGCTGACGGCGCCCAGGGTGGTTCCCTGGATACGGATGTTCGCATCCTGGATCGGGTCTTCGGTGCCGGCGTTCCGGATCGTACCCTGCACCATGCCCCCGCCCGTTGGGTTGGATGTGAACGGTTGCTGCGCGAGGAGAGGCCCCGAGGCAAGCAGCAGAAGGAGAACGAAGATCACGATCCTGCCACGGTTGTCATTCTGATTCGCGAAGCGACGAAGAATCTGTCTATTCGGTTCAGACGGCGTGTGAGATCCTTCGCGGAGTTCACACTGAGCGAAGCGAATGTGCTCAGGATGACAGCTTAGAAATTTCTGCTCGTCAGAACGCGGAAGAGCCCGTAGTTCTCGGTATCGCCGGATATGTTCACCTGGACCGGCCCGACGTCCGCCACAAGCCAGAGTTTCGCCGTGGTCGCATCGTCTTGCACCACGAATCCGCCGGCAATGATTTTCCGCCAGGTTCGTATCCTGTACGCATGGGGATAGACCACGTGAGCGGCAGAGCTGTCCGTGATTGAAACCTGACCTTCAATCTTCCCGAAAATCTGAAGACGCACATCACCGGTGAGGCCTCCCATGTGTCCCACCACGGTCGTATCGAAGGCGGACCATTGGGCACCGACGCCCACGCTGGGCTTTGCGAGTTCGATCCAGGCAAGCGTATCCGAATAGGTTGCTCCGATCGCCCGGTAGAAGGGACCGAGCGTCTGGCGGAAGGAGAGATCCCCGGAGGCGGAGTCCTTCTTGATCTGGAAGAATCGCACCGATGTAATCCCCTCCACGGTTGTGGAATCGCGGATCAGCCAGGTTCCCGAAGGCCCGGGCAGAACGGTCCAGATGCCCAGATAGGATCCGACCGAAGAAGTGATGGCGGAGTCGACGGTGTTCGGGTAGACCAGGAAGCCGGTGTATTCGAATCTGCGGTCGGCGGCGAGAGGGAATAAATCGTCGTGAATAGGAGTGACCACCGGAGGCGCCGTGGTGGTATCGTCGCTCTTACATCCGCCCCCCGACAGGATCAGGCCCAGGATCAGACCGGAGAGGGTGAGAACGATGGCCGCGACCAGGAGAACGGATTCCCTTATCTTTCCAGGGTTCATGATGATCTACCTCTTGATGTGGAGGAAGCGTAAAGATAGGCAAGAAGCCGCAGAAGTTCAAATCCGTTGCATCTCAGGCGGGTTCTTCGTAAATTCGGTCAGATTTTTCACAAAATACCCCATGCGACCCCTCGTTCTCGACGGAAACAGCCTCACCGTCGAAGATGTCTATCGTTGTTCCAGAGACGTTTCAAGGATTTCCTACTCCGAATCCTCGAAGCGGCGCATGCGGGCGTCCCGCGAGCTCGTGGAAGACTGGGTTCGCCGCGGCGAATCGATATACGGGGTGACCACCGGCTTCGGAGAGCTGAGCAATGTCCGGATCAGCGCCGATCATCTCGAAGAGTTGCAGACAAACCTGATCGTCAGCCACGCCGCGGGGGCCGGAGAGCCTCTGCCGTACGAAGTGGTGCGGGCGATGACGATTCTCCGCCTGAACGCGCTCGCAAAAGGGTACTCGGGCATTCGCCTCGAAACGATGGACTTCTTCCGGAAAGTATTCAACGCCGGAATCATTCCCATCATCCCCTCGAAAGGCTCCGTGGGATCGAGCGGCGACCTCGCCCCGCTTGCCCACCTCGTCCTGACGTTGCTCGGTCAGGGGAGGGTGTGGTATAAAAATGCCGTCATGGATTCCGGTCTTGCGCTTCGCAAGCTCGGACTGAAACCGCTGAGACTGGGGGCGAAGGAAGGGCTCGCACTCGTCAACGGGACGCAAATGATGGCCGCCTACGGCGTGCACCTGGTGCACGAAGCGCGGTCTCTCTGCAAGATCGCCGACATCGCGGGAGCGATGAGCGTGGAAGCGCTCAAGGGAACGGACACGGCTTTCGATCCGAGGATCCATGCGCTCCGCCCCTACAAGGGACAGGCCGCCAGCGCGGCAAACCTCCGGCGTCTGATGAAACACAGCGCCATTCGCGAATCGCACAGGCATGACGACCCGAGGGTGCAGGACGCCTATTCGATCCGCTGCATGCCCCAGGTTCACGGCGCGTCCCGCGACGCGATCCGATATGTCTACGATGTGGTATCGATCGAGATCAACTCCGCGACGGACAACCCGCTGATCTTCCCCCGCGGGAAAACGCATCTCGAAGGCGGGAACTTTCACGGCCAACCGCTCGCCCTCGCTCTCGATTTTCTCGCGATCGCACTCGCGGAACTGGCGAGCATCTCCGAGCGCAGGATCGAGAGGATGGTCAACGGCTCGCTGAGCGGGCTCCCCCGCTTCCTGAGCGAAAACGGAGGGCTCCACTCCGGCCTCATGATCGCACAATACACCGCGGCCTCGATGGTTTCGGAGAACAAAGTCCTGGCCCATCCTGCCAGCGTCGATTCGATCCCGACCTCGGCGAATCAGGAGGACCACAACAGCATGGGATCGATCAGCGCGCACAAAGCGTGGCAGGTGTTACGCAACACCGAAACGGTGCTCGCGATCGAACTGATGGTCGCGGCGCAGGGGATCGACTTCTCGCGCATCCACCCCGATTCCGGACGGAAGATGGCCGCCGGAAAAGGAGTCGAAGCGGCCCACCGGGTACTCCGCAGCAGGATCAAGCATCTGGGACGGGACCGCGTCCTCCATGACGACATACAGTCGGCCCTCAAATTAGTGAAGGATGGAATCGTTCTCAAGGCGGTTGAAAAAGAAGTAGGGGAATTGATCATATGAAACTGACAGAAAAATTTATCCGCACGCTTCCGAAGCCTCTGCTCCACGATCACCTCGACGGAGGCTTGCGGCCTCAGACGATCATCGAGCTGGCAAGGGATCTCGGATACGACAAGCTTCCGACGACGGATGCGGGAGAGCTGGGGGAGTGGTTCCACCGCGGCGCCCAGCGGGGAAGCCTGCCGCTCTACCTCGAGGGATTCGCCCACACGACCGGAGTCATGCAAACGGACGAGGCGATCGAGCGGGTGGCATACGAGATGATGGAAGACATGCACGAGGACGGCGTCGTCTATGTGGAGACGAGGTTCGCGCCGGTCCTGCACACGGAGCGGGGCATGCACTGGGAGGAGATCGTCTCGTCGGTGTTGCGCGGGCTGGAGAGGGGAAGGAGGGATTTTGGAGTCGAATTCGGCCTCATCATCTGCGCGATGCGGGATATGACGCTCTCCCAGGAGATGGCGGAGCTCGCGATCGATTTCCGGGAGCGCGGCGTGGTCGGATTCGACCTGGCGGGCGAAGAAGGGGGCTATCCTCCCAAGAAACACGTCGACGCCTTTCACTATATCCAGCGGGAAAACTTCAACATCACGATTCATGCCGGCGAAGCCTTCGGCAAGGAATCGATCTGGCAGGCGATCCAGTGGTGCGGCGCGCATCGCATCGGCCACGCCACGCGTTTGATCGAGGATATGTCGGTGTCGGACGACGACCCGACCGAGGTCGCCAACATGGGGTATCTCGCCCAGTACGTGCTCGACAAGAGGATACCTCTGGAGATATGCCTGACCAGCAATGTGGATACGGGCGCGGTGAAGAGTATCGAGGAGCACCCGTTCGGGATTTATCACCGCTATCGTTTCCGCGTTACGCTCAATACGGACGACCGGCTCATGAGCAAGACGACTCTCTCACGCGAGTATAAGCTCGCCGCCGACGCCTTTAATCTGACCCTCCATGATCTCGAGAAGCTGTCTCTGAACGCAATGAAGAGCGCGTTTGTTCCTTATAAGAAGCGGATCGAGCTCATCTACAAGGTGATCAAACCGGGTTTTGAGCGGGCGCAGAAGGCAAAAAAGTAGCACTCCGGTCATCCTGAGGGAGCGCAGCGACCGAAGGATCTGTTCAGAATGACGCGAATCAAACGGTTACTCATCCTATCGGTCCTCGGAGCGGTCATCACGCTCCCGGAGCCCGGCTGTGCGCCGGCACCGGAACCGGGGATGTACTTCTACCGGGCAATCAACGACGGGTGCAATTGCCAGGAGTACCGCCTCGCGGACCGGCCGGGCCGCATTGAGTATCTGTTCCGGGCCCGCTACAGGATGGAGGAAGGGGTCGTCACCGACATCGAGATCGAGTTGACAAACAATAACCGGGATACGCTCTTCCTCGACCGGGGCGCGATCAAAGTAAGCTCGCAGAACATTCCCTACCAGTACAACGGCAAATTCCTCCCGCTGCCCGCCCTGATCATACCTCCCTCTCAAAGCGATGTCGTCAAGCTCGTGGGGCGCGAGATTAACGGCAAGCCGGATTGGAACAAGATCGCCGGCGAGCAGCTCAGCATCACAATAAAAGGGCTGCATGCGGGGCTGAGGGATCTCGCGTCGCAAACCGCGATCTTCGTTCCGGATAATCCGAGAGTGAGAAGGCGCTGAGGAACTGCCCTACCGAGCTACTCTACCTAGCCACATGCCTCTCCACCTCGTCATGCTGACATGCTCCTGGTCAGCATCTTTCAACTCTTTTATAAAGATCCCGACCTAAAACATGTCGGGATGACGAGAGAAGGTTAAACTGTGGCACTACCCGCCGTTGTTATTCTAGCGCTAATTCGGTATATTTTTTTATGAAAACTTTCAGGCGATCCTGGAGGCGGATGACATATTGGACTGCGCCGATCTTGTTGTCGGGGCTCATCTTCGCCGGCTGCGGAGGATCCGGGACCACGGCGCAATCCTCCAAACCTTCGGGCAGCTTTCCGCTGAAACAACTCCCGGACGATGATCTCGCGCTCCGCCGTTTCATCGAAGGATCTCTGCTCGACCAGACGGGGAAATACGCCGAAGCCATCCTGCAATACCAGGAAGCCCTCCAGACCAGGCAGGATCCCGCCATTTACCACGCGATCGCAAAAGACTATTCGATTCTCGATAACCATACCCGGGCCATTCAGATGGGACTTGAGGCGGTCCGTCTGGAGCCCGACAACAGGACCTACCACGAAACGCTCGCGGAGGTTTATGTAAACGCGCTCGATCTCGACGGCGCGATCAGGGAATTCGACGCGGTGATCAAGATCGACTCGATGTACCTGGAGGGCTGGTTGAGCCTGGGCAGGCTTCTTCAAGTGCAGAAACCCGATCGGGCCCTGAAAGTCTACCAGGAGGTCATCAACCGGTTCGGCCCCGAGTCCGACGCGTATTTCCAGATGGCGCAGATCTACAGCGGCATGGGAAAACTCCGGGAGGCGACTGAGCAACTGAAAGGGATGCTCTCCCTCGATCCGGGAAACTTTGAAGTGAAAAAGGCCCTCGGTGACGCCTACCTCAAGATCGACAGCGTTTCGACGGCGCTTCGCATTTACAACGAGCTGATAGAACTTCATCCCGAAAACCTCGATGTTCGGGCCTCGATCGCGCACGCCTACCTGACACGGCAGGACTATGACGCCGCCGCGGAACAATTTGAGGCCGTCCTCCGGAGGGACTCTCTCTCGTTGGATGACCAGCTCAAGTTCGGCCAGGTCTTCCTTAATTTTATTCAGAAAGATTCCGCGGTCGCCCCCTACGCGATCAACCTCTTTCAACGCATCAAGAAAAAGTATCCGGACGACTGGCGCCCCTACTGGTTCCTCGGGGCCATCGACAACATCACCAAGGACGATTCCGGCGCGATGCTGAATTTTCAAAAAGTGAAGGAGCTCGCGAGCTGGAACGCGGACGGCTGGGTCGGAATTGCCTCGATCTACTACGACAAGGGACGATTCGACGACGCGATTCAGGTGCTCACCGAAGCGCGGAAGGTCGTGCCCGAGGAATTCCGCATCCATTTCCTTCTCGGGATCTCCTACCAGCGAAAACACGCCCTTGCCGACGCCGCCGCCTCGCTCGAAAAGGCGATCCAGCTCAACGACAAAAGCGTCGACGCGGTGAGCGCGCTTGCGCTTACCTACGACGAGTTGAAACGGCCGGAGGATTCCGACAGCATGTACGAACGGGGGCTCCGGATGGATCCCCACAACCACCTGCTTCTCAATAATTACGCCTACAGCCTTTCCGAGCGCGGGCTGCAGCTCCAGAGATCGTTGCGCATGGCGAAGGAGGCAGTCGAGCAGCAGCCGGCGAACCAGTCCTACCTCGACACCTACGGCTGGGTCTACTTCCGGCTCCAGCAGTACGATGAAGCAGAGAGGTACATCAAAAAGGCGATCGAGCTGGGGAGCAACAGCCCGGTCATCAACGAACACCTCGGCGACATCTACTACAAGCAGTCGAAGAAAGAGAAGGCGATGGAGTACTGGCAGAAAGCCCTGCAGCTCGACGCGACAAATACGGAGTTGAAAGAGAAGATCCAACGGGGAAGTCTGTGAGATGCACCCCCTGCGGGACCGGCGTATTGCTCCTTGCGTGTGCGTTCGCCGGGTGCGCGCCAGCCGCGAAATCGATCAGAGAGCGCCCGTTCCCGGCCGCCGAGGTCATCCGCCGGGTTCAGGAGCGGAACGAGCAGGTGAGGACACTCCGGGGAAACGGCACGATCACCGTGGAGGTCCCCGAGGGGTCGAACTCGGGCTACTTCGACGCGTCGCTCAAGAAGCCGGACTCGCTCCTGGTGGAGTTCAAAGGGCCGTTCGGGATCCATGTGGCAACGTTGCAGTTATGCCGCGACCGCTTCGTTTTTTTCAACCAGATGGAGAACAAGGCCATCATCGGTAAACCCGACGGCAAGACGCTTCAATCGATGCTCAAGCTGAAGATGGAGTTCGATGAAATACTGAACGTCTTCACGGGAGAGTTTCCCGCGGCATCGCCCGGCGATTCGCTCGCACGGTTTACGGTGGAGGACGACCGCTACGTGCTCCGGTACGCCGAACGGACCGACAGCAAGGAATACCAGATCGACGGGGAGGATTTCGTTGTGACCAGTTACCGCGTCGCAGACAGCGCGGGCAGCCCGGCCGTTACGGCCACGGCATCCAGGATCGACGACTCTCCCCCGGTTGCGGTCCCGAAACTGTTGCGCGTGATTTTCCCGCAGGAAAAGAGGAGCATCACCATCGCGTACTCCGGCCTGGAAGTCAACAAGCCGGTCGAATGCTCGCTCACCATTCCCGATCGCGCAGAGATCATCCGGCGCTGATGACCCCCCGCGCAACCTTCCTCGCACTGCTCCTGATCTCCGGATTGTTTGCGGCTTCTTCCGGCGCCCAACGGAGCGAGCTGAAGCAGAAACGCTCCGATCTCGAAAAGCTGAGAAAAGAGATCGATCAGTTCGAACAGAAGATCAAGGGGAAGGAGCGGAAGGAACACGCGACGCTCGAACTCCTCGACAGCTACGATCACCAGGCCTCGCTCGTCCGAAAGCTGATCGGCAGGCTGAAGGACGAAGAGAAATCCCTCTCCGACGATATCGACCGCGACCGCGCTCTCATCGGCACTTTGAGCGACCGGGTCGGTTTCCTCAAGCAGGAGTATGCCCGGTACGTCACGACCGCCTACAAGTCCGGCCGCACGTACGATCTCGAATTGCTCCTCACGTCGCGCTCGTTGAACCAGATGCTTATCCGCTCGGAGTATCTGAAGCGGTTTTCCGAACAGCGCCGGCAGGATCTCGACAGCATTTCCGATCAACGGGCCGACCTTCAGGCGCAGAACACGAAACTGGAACGGCAGCTTGCGAACCGCCGCCAGCTGATCGCGGAAAAGGCGCGCGAAGAGAAAAAGCTCGCCGGCCGCGTCCAATCGCGGAAAGCGCTCCTTGCGACGATCCGAAAAGACAAGCGAAACTTTACACGCGAAATCAATCGCAAGATCGAAGACGCAAAGAAACTGGAGCAACTCGTCGCGGGCCTGATCGACCGCGAGAAGGCCGGACCAGCGCGAAAACCGCCCGATCAGAGTACGCGTCCGGGCGGGAGCGTTTCGCGGCCCGGAACGGGGTTCGATCTCTTGAGGGGCAAGCTCTCGTGGCCGGTGTCGCAGGGAAAGATCATCGGGCGGTTCGGGGTCCAGGAAAATCGCACCCTTCACACGGTGACACAGAATACCGGCATCGACATCGGGGTTTCCTCCGGCACCGTCGTGGATGCGGTCGCCGCGGGCGAAGTCTCCACGATCTGGTGGCTCCCGTCCTTCGGCAACCTCGTCATCGTGAACCACCAGGGCGGGTACCGGACCGTCTACGCCCACCTTCTGGAGATCTCCGTGAACGAAGGAGACGACGTGAAAGAAGGGGATCAGATCGGGAAAAGCGGCGAGGCCCTCTCCGGTCCTCAGCTTCATTTTGAAATCTGGAAGGATCGCGAGAAGCAGGATCCCCTGCAGTGGCTCCAGCCCCGTGGATTGACCAACCGGTAGGCCGCACGGATGGAACAGGGGAAATCGAAACGGTTCTACCTCGGGATCGGCCTCATCGTCCTTGCGCTTCTCCTCTCGCGCGTTCTCTCAGGCCCCTTCGACGCGCTGGAAGAATCGTTCACCGCGACGAAGTATCACCTCCGCGGCGAATCAAAAATCGATTCCTCGATCGTCATCCTCTACCTTTCCGGCGACGACATCGCTTCGCTCGGCGGGATCCCCCTCAAACGAAGCTACTATGCGCTGATCCTCGACGTGCTCCATGACCTGGGCGCGAAGGCCGTCGGTGTGGACGTCGCCTTTACCGAGCCCGATCCGGAGCACCCTGAGTATGATGAGATCCTTTCGGCGGTGGTCCGGAAATCAGGCAACGTCGTACTCGGGGGTTATTTCCGGTCCCTGAACGCCCCCGACACCGGGAGCCACGGAGCGAGCGGGATAAGCGCGATTCCATCCAGCATCGCGTATCCTCCCGGCCGGGAGGAACCCTTTCCCTCCGGCAGGGGGCTTGAGCTTCCGTTTCCAGAATTACTTAAAAGCTCGGCGAGCTTCGGGCACACCACCATGCTCGAAACCTCAAAGCTGCCCCTCTTCGTGAGTACGAGTCAAGGCCGCCTTCCCTCCTTCGCGTTCGAGGTTCTCCGAATCGGGCTCGGAGCTTCCAGGTCGGATGTAAGGATCGGCGACGGAGACGCCGAAATCGGCGCAGAGGGTCGCCGCGTGAGGATTCACTATTCCGATGACGGTTCCATCACTCCTAATTTCACCGGAGGGACCGGTTCGCTCAACCTCATTTCCACGGTCGAGTTTCTGAAAGCGTACGACGTGCGCCAATCGGGCGGCACAACTCCCCCCGTCATCGCGCAGATCAGGGGAAAGATAGTCCTCCTCGGCATTATCGCCGGCGGGAGAAGTCCGTTCCTCTCGACTCCATTCTCCTCCCAGTTTCCGTCGATCGGCCTCCACGCGACGATCATTCACGATGCCCTCCACGATTCGTTTCTTCGGAGGATATCGGAAACCGCCGGTTACCTCCTGGCGTTCTCTTTGGGATGCGCCTGCATCCTGTTCATGGAATCGAGACGCCAGCTCGCGGGCATTCTGGCGATCATCGCCTCGGCGCTTGTGCTCCTGATCGCCTCCTGCTGGACCTTCTCGTCCTCTTCGATCATTCTACCGGTTGTTCCCTCTCTCTTCGCGGCGCTGGTAGTTACGGCAGGGCTCGTGCTCTTCAGGCACCAGCTGGTCCAGGGACAGGTCACGTCGCTCAGGGAGGAGAAGGAATCGATTCACCGGCTCCTGCACGACAAAGAGAAGCGGCTGAAATCGCTCGAGGAGGAACTCGGCGCCCTCCGGCAGCCGAACGGCGAGCCGCGCGGTGCGGCCCTCCAGGAAGAGATCGCGGCGTACCAATCCGAAATCGCCCGGTTGCGCACGCAGGCCGACGATCTTCAACCGCACAAGGAGTCGCCGCAGAGTGGAGGGGAAGCGGAGGACTTCAACGGGATCCTCTATCGCGCCTCCGGACCGATGCAGGAAATTGTGGCTTTCATAAAGAAGATCTCGAATAACGACGCGAATGTCCTCGTTATGGGCGAAAGCGGCACCGGGAAGGAACTGGTGGCGCGGGCGATACACGCCCACTCCTCCAGGGGAGCCGGGCCGTTTGTCGCCGTCAATTGCGGGGCGCTCACCGAGACGCTCCTCGAAAGCGAACTCTTTGGACACGAACGCGGCGCCTTCACTGGCGCAGTGCGCGAGAGGGCCGGGAGATTCGAGCTGGCGGACGGGGGGACGATTTTTCTCGATGAAATCGGAGAGACGAGCGAGGCGTTTCAGGTGAAACTCCTCCGCGTGTTGCAGGACGGCACGCTCGACAGGGTCGGAGGGACGGAAACGATGAAGGTGAATGTCCGCGTGATCGCCGCGACGAACCGCGACCTGCGCGACGCGGTGCAGCAGAAGAAGTTCAGAGAGGATCTCTACTACCGCCTCAATGTCTTTTCCGTAAATCTCCCGCCGCTCAGAGACCGCCAGGCGGACCTCCCGCTTCTCGTCGGGCGATTCATCGAGCGGGAATCCCCCGGTACGAAGTGCAGCACGATCGTGATGGAGGTATTTCTGAAGTATCCATGGAAAGGAAACGTCCGCGAGCTTCAAAGCGTCCTCAAGCGGGCTGTCCTGCTGGCAAGAGCGGAAGGGCGCGATATGATCCGGATCATCGATCTTCCGGAGGAGCTCGCATCGTCGTCGACGGCAGTCCTGGACATCGAAAAACAGATCATCGGCTCAGTGCGCGAAAAAGGTTTCTCCCGGAATGCGATCTCCGAAACAGCCGAAGAGCTGGGCGGATTCAACCGCGGAACGGTTGCCGAATATCTGCGCGGGTATTGCTTCAAGACGTTTGTCGAGAAGCGGTGGGACACCGGCGACGCGGTCGTGGCAATCGCCGGCTCCTCCGACCGGGAGGTTCTCCGGAGGGTTGAGAAGAAATTGCTCGAGTATCTCGGTAATGCCGTCGAAGCCGTCAACCCATCCGGCTCTGCCGAACAGGTTCTCGCCGCGGCCCGGCCCAAATACAAGAATCTCCCGCAACGCTACCATCCCTACCTCGACGAGTTGATCGGGGCGTATAGCCGCGGGGAATGGAAAAAGGATCCGCCGACCGCGTGATCGGGTTCGATCCCGCGTAACTCTCCGGAATTCCCGCACTACCCGGCACACGATTTCCCCGCTTTTTCAACCCGATCCCCCATTTCCCCTCGAATTTCACAGCTTCCGTGTAAAGAACCGTCCTGGCACGATGGTTGATGCCTATCTCACCATGTGGATGCGCTTCAATCGAGGGATGTGAAGCGCATCAACAGGCGAGAGGCACCCTGTTTCAATTTTCACGCCTGTTTGTTAGACTATGGTGGATGAATTTGTCCCGCTGCTCTTCTATCTCAAAATCACGTGCGGGCGTGTGGGAGAGAGCGGCGGGGCAAAATTAAATTGAGACCGCACAGCAAGTCACTCTATAAAGGAGAGGTAGTCATGAAGAATTTGCAGCTGGCAGTTTTGGGTGTCACGGCGGGTCTTTTGTTCTACCTGACCGGGTGCACCAAGGATAATGTCATCAATCCCCCGGTGACCGTCACGGATCAGCAGGCCCTGCAGGAAGAAGTCGCGACCACCGATTCGGTTGCCGGATTCTCCTCATCGGATGAAACGACAATCGACGACAACGGGATGCGCGCTCCTGAGTATGACGGATTTGCGAAGCTCGACATCGGCGATCTGGGCCATCTCGGAATAACCTTCGGGGATACCATTACGCCTGTCCGCTGGGGCCGCCGCATCTTCTGGAATCAGGTCACGCGCCATTACGATGTTGTCATCGCTCCCGGCGACTCGTCGGCGCTCGTGACGATCACGAAGGTGCTTCCCGGCGAATTCTGGGTCGGGGTGGGAACCAGGACGCTGGACACGGTCATCGTCGACAGCATCATCAAGAAGCCGTTCACCGAGGTTGTGACGCGGAAGGTGCGATTCATCCGCGTTGCGCGCACGGACAATCCGTTGAGGAACTGGGTCCCGGTCGCCATCACGATGGTGCTCGGCCGCACGAGGCCCGATAGTCTCAAGAACTTCTCGCTCTCCACGCTTGAGATCGAGCACATCGGACACTTCGACACGACCTATACGGATCCGCTGAACACGTGGTTCCGCCTCGGGCTCTTCCGCGGCTCGGTGCCGCATTTCAGGGTGGGAGACTCCGTAAGAGTCCGCGTCACCCTCAACAGCTCGGATGATTCGGCGGAAATCGCGCACCTCCGGTACGGCATCGCGGGTGACGGCGCCGAACGCCGCCGGACGCTGATGCATCTGGTTTCGACGACAGGCGGGCCCGGCAATTATACCAGGGTCTATCAACGCGTGTTCATCAGCCGGCTGCCGTCCATTCTGCCGCTGGGCATCCTCGCGGCTCGCTTCAACGCGGTTGTCGATGTCATGTCGTGGAGCTCGATCTATGTCGCCGACGCTCCGTTTACGAACGAGTTCTGGGGTACACCATATATCGTGGTGCGGTAACACCCCGGGTACCATTCATTTCCCCCGTCTGCGTCGGAACCGGTATTGCAGGCGGGGGAAGCTTTTATTAGATTGCACCGAATGCCGGCGAAACCGGTATCGCGAAAAGGAAACGGAATGAAATGGACGCTCTACCATAGCATCTTGATTCTCGTTCTGATCGCCGCGGGTTGCCAGAAGCAGGGCCCGGTGAATCTGATCGACGATGCGATTCCGAATCCCGTGGTGGTTTCGCCAATTTCTATTTCGCCCGACGGGGCGTTCGGGACTGAGGATATCGACTCGACGCGCCTCTTCCCGCCCGTCGGAAGCACGAGCCTGGGCCAGTTGATCGTCGCAGGGTCGTCGTTCGATAGCAGGACAGAGCATCACGAAGGTTCCCTTGCACGGGCGATCTTTTTCGACCGGTCCGCCCCCGTGATCATCGACTCGCAGACGCTTGGCTACAAGACGCTCAACGCCGGGATCGTCGGCATCGATGACATTGCGCTCATTCCCCGCGAGAAGCGTCTGCAGATTCCCCGGCTCTTGCTCGACACGCTGCTCGGGGTACAATATTTTCTTGTGAGCCGCGACGGCATCGGAGGCCGCGGCTTCCAGTATGTCGGCAACCACGCATACCGGTGGAGCGCAACGGGACTTGGCGTGATCCTTCCGTTCACCGTGGACGTGGAGTCTCCGGCGGCTCTCCATGTCGATTCACCGCTGCCCGATGAAATAGTCTCGCTCTCGCACAATCTTCGCGTCCGCTGGACCGGCGGCGGCACATCCGTCAATGTGCTCATCAGCTCGGTGCAGTCCGGCTTGCGCGCGAGGCCGCTGATCCGGCTTCGGGTCAATTCGAACCTCGGCGGAATCGTCATCCCGTCGACGCTCCTCCAGATTCTGCGCGGACAGCCGGCCGCGCTCTTTACGTTCACATCGGAGAGCGGCAAGACCGTGAGCGTCAACGGATATCCCGATTCGATCAGGGTGACGGCGTCTTCGACGCATAACCTGCTTCTTTCTCTTGGTCCCTGACCGCCGTCTATGAAGTTTGTGCCTCCTACCCGCATAGGATTGGCAGTGTTGTGCATGATGATGATGACCCGTTCAAACTCATATTCGCAACACCTGAGCTCGGCCCGGGCGATCGGCATGGGAGGGTACACCGCCCTTTCCGACGGGGTGAGCGCGCTTGACTGGAATCCTGCGGGACTTGCCGGAATCTCGGACTGGGAAATCGACGCGGGAAACTTCTTCTCCCCTTCATTGAGCGATCCCTCCTGGACGGCGCAGCTCGGCGGCGCCGGCAAGCGGTTCCTCGAAGATTACGCCGCAGGGCTCCGTATTTCCCCCGGGATCTCGCTCGAGTTTACCATTCCCTCGGTCTTCTCGCTCGAGGATTCCAGCAGATCGGTCGTGAACAGGTTCGACAAGAAGATCAGCTACAGCGAGCCGTATGCGTTCGGAATCGCGTTCCGCGGGCCGCGGGAGATCTCGATCGGCCTGAGCCTCCACAGGTTCGAGAACCAGGTGAGCGATACCCGGTTCTCCGTGGATTCCAACTCTGTCATCCAATCGACACCCGTGACCTATTCGGGGAATACCTTTCTGGCCGATGTGGGAGTCCTCTGGAGCCACCCGGCCGGAGTCAGGCTCGGGCTCGTGGCGAAAAACCTCTTTCAAATTGTGGAATCCCGGCTCACCGGGGATGCGCAGCAGTACGAGTTGACGCTCCCGCGATACGTTCGCATGGGCCTCGGGTACGAGGTGGCGGATGGCGCCCTCGTGAGTCTGGATGGCGACACAAGAAAACAGTTTCGCGTAGGCGGAGAGTGGACCGGACCGTTTCATGTTCTACTCCGTGGTGGATTGTACATCGATGGTTCGGCCTCGCTCTCCGCAGACGCACTCTCCGTCGGTGCCGGCGGCTCCTACGGGCCCGTCAGGCTCGATGCGAGCTATCTCAAATTCGTTTCGGAGGAGAACCGGAAGGGTTCCGCCGCGCTCAGTTCATTTCAACAGTCCGACATCGGAAGCCTCGAATACAATCCGTTCACGGGGGACCGGCTTTCATTGACCGCCCGCATCACCCTCGGCGGCGTCCATCCCAACCCTGTTCAGATCGATCGCGTCGACATGAGCGGCGACTTCTTTCCCGTTCTCCAGACGGTCTATGCCTACCGGCCCGTCGGCAGAGCGATCGTCCGGAACGTGACAGGCGAAGCAATCGACGCGAAACTCAGTTTCTTTGTCGACAAGTTGATGGATGCGCCGACCGAGACGAAGCCGGCCACCGTTCCGGCCGGCGACACGGCGGGCATTCCGCTCTATGCGGTTTTTAACGATTCGATCCGTTCCGCGCGCTCTCCAAGCATACGAAATGGCGAGGTAAACGTCACCGCGGTGACCGGCGACGGGAGGTATGACGACCGGTATCAGAGCCGCGTGCTCATTCACGCCAGGAACGACTGGAACGGCGACGTCTCGGTCCTGAGGTATTTTGTGACGCCGGCGGATTCCGAAGTCCTCAGGTTCACACGGTCGTATTTGAACCACTACAAGGGGCTTCTCGATACGGTGCCCGGCGTCCTTTCGAATGTCGCGCGCGCGAGGATTTTGTTCAACGAATTTGCCACGCAGCTTCTCTACGTGAACGATCCCAAGAAGAGCGAAGATTTTGTCCAGTATCCCTCCGAGACTCTCCGGATCCGGGGAGGCGACTGCGACGACATGAGCGTCTGCTATGCCGCTCTGCTTGCAAGTATCGGGATGTCGACGGCATTTGTCGACGTCGTGCCGCCGGATCACCCCGCCGATTCGCACATCTACCTGATGTTCGATACGGGTATCAAGCCGGGGGAAGCATCGTTACTGAGCGACAATCCGAAGATCTACGTGATCAGGCCGAACGACCGGCGCGAAGAGTCGGTGTGGCTTCCGATCGAGACGACCGCGATCACGAAGGGATTCGACGACGCATGGAAGATGGGCGCTCGCGAGTACTTCAACGATGTCGAAGTAAATCTCGGAATGGTCCGCGGCTGGGTGCGTGTCGTGGACGTGGGTGTAGTGGAGTAGGACGACTCCTCGTTCCCACGCTCTGCGTGGGAACGCATATACCGGCGCTCTGCGCCGGAACGAAAAAAATAGGTAGCCGCAGCCTTTAGGCTGCGGGCTTTTGGCGGGGTTTTAGAAGAAAGGTGATGCCATGAAAACAACGATGATGATTCTGTTGCTCGGTTTACTCGGCGCTGCGTCGGTGCGCGCCGATATCAGGGTGGTTGCCGTGAAGGGCGCAGTCTACGTCCGGCATAACGTCGAGGAAAAGTGGATGCCCGTTTCCCGCGGAGACATCCTGAAACCCGACGACTCGATGAAGTCCGGCGGAAAGTCCTCCGCTTCGCTTCTCGTCGACGGCAAGACGACCGTGATCCTCCCTGAGATGGCGATCATCGACCTCTCGGACTTGCGGACGCTCTCCAAGGAGGATCTGCTGTTGAAACTCGCGATGGAGCGTATCCGGCGGATCCCCGCGAAGGAAAGAAATGAGGAAATCTCAATCCCCCGGGCGACGACGACCCACGGGGCGAACATGGATGCCCGCGAAACCGTCGCGGCATCAGACCCCCAGGTCGCATTCATGCAGATGAAGGGGGCGGAAGTGTTATTTGGAAACGGCTTCTACGAGACCGGCGTCCTGAGGGCGAAGGGTCTGTTCCGCATCCATCCCGAGCTTTCCAAACGGATCGATGACCGGATGATGGTTGCGAAGGCGCTGGAGGCGTTGAAACTGAAGGGAGAGGCGCTGGATGAGTACGTCGATCTCGGAACCGCGCAGCTTACCGATCAGGAGCGCGCAGTCGTTACGAAGAA
>DATDFQ010000031.1 GCA_036522515.1 Bacteroidota bacterium | reverse complement strand
TGGGCGGTCGACAAGGAGTTGCCTGCGGACCTGAAGAAAGATCTGGGAGATCTTATCGAGCGGTCGCTCGCGGATTCCGCCGGGCACTTTGCCGAAGTGGGTGAGCTCGCGGGGAAACAGATCGGCCTGACCGGGCCTGAGATCGAAGAGTACCTTGAAGGATTTCAGTATACTCTCGGCGAACGCGAGCGGGAAGCGATGAAGGAGTTCCGCCTCCTGGTGGATCAGAGCGAACGGGTTTCAATGGTCGGGGGATCTTAATGGACAAACCTCTCTATTCCCGGATCAGAAATCTCGAGCGCATCTCGCCCGCAGAAGGTCTCGAGGTCCTCAAGACCGCGGCGCTGCTCGATCTTGGGGAGTTGGCGAATGGGATCCGCCTCCGGAAAAACCCCGCCGGACCTTCGGGCATTCCCGTCGTCACGTTTGTGGTCGACACCAATCCGAATTACACGAACATCTGCAACATCGATTGCATTTTCTGTGCGTTCTACCGCCACCCCGGAGACGAAGGAGAGTACACCTACAGCGTCGACGTGATGATTCAAAAATTCAAAGAGGCTGCGGCGCAGGGCGTGACGACCGTTCTCCTGCAGGGCGGAGTCAATCCGGCGATTCCGTTTGAATACTATATCGAGATGGTCGAACGGACGGTGAAAGAAGTGCCGGAGGTGATGCCCCATTTTTATTCGACCTCGGAGATCATCGGCATGTCGCAGGTCTCGGGATTGACGATCCCCGAAGTCCTCCGTCGATTGTGGGATGCCGGTCAGCGAACGATTCCCGGAGGCGGCGCCGAGATTTTGTCGGATCGTGTGAAGAAAAAGATTTCGAGCCTGAAGGGAACGTCGGCCGATTGGCTCAACGTCATGCGCGAATCCCATAAGATCGGATTCAAGAGCACGGCAACGATGATGTACGGCCACCTCGAGACGGACGAAGACATCATCGAGCATCTCGAGTCGATCAGGCAGCTTCAGGACGAATACCACGGGTTCACCGCGTTCGTGCCGTGGAGCTTCAAACCCGGGAACACCCCTCTGGAAAAGATCATTCCGCATTATGCGACCCCGATGCGGTATCTTCAGATGCTGGCGATTTCCCGGATCTACCTCGACAACTTCGATCACATCCAGGCCTCATGGTTTTCCGAAGGAAAGAAGACGGGACAGATCGCGTTGCACTTCGGCGCCGATGATTTCGGAGGTACGCTCTTCGAGGAGAACGTGCACGCAGCCGCGAATTTTGTCAACAAGACCAACACCGAAGAAGTGGTGAGCCTGATCCGGGAGGCCGGATTTGTTCCCGCCCAGCGTTCCACCCTCTATCAGACACTCAAACTGTACGAAAGCGCGGAAGCTGCATAGGCCCCGCGCTCCCCGGGTGATGTCCCGCTCTCACCCGACCGGGAGATAGGCTCTTGCGCCGCCACCTTCCGTTTTTTTTACTCCTCCTTGTCCTGGCCGGCGGCAACGCCTTCTGGTACGCTCTCGGCGATCATCCCCAGCACTGGGACTCCGCCATCCATCTCTCCGAAAGCCTCAACGCGAACAGGATCGGAGCCGACTCCTCCACATCAGGACTCCACCAGGTCTTGAACGTTTCGTGGTACTATCCGCCGCTGGTCTCGTATGTGTCTATTCCGTTCTATGCGCTGTTCGGAGAATCGGAGTTTGCGGGATTTGAGGTAATGACATTCTTCTTTCTCATCCTCGAGCTCTCGGTCTACGCGACCGGGAATCTGCTGTTCGGGAACCGTGAGGGATTGGTGGCGGCATCGCTCGCCGCTTCCTTCCCGATCGTCATCCGATACTCGCACATGTTCATGCTCGACCTGCCGCTCGCATCGATGACCGCGCTTGCGTTCTACCTCCTGCTGCGAACCGATTCCTTCAAACGAAGGACCGCAAGCCTTCTGTTCGGCTTGGCGCTCGGCGCAGGGATGCTGACAAAATGGACTTATCCGCTTTTTATTCTGGTGCCGTTTCTCTACACCATCATCCCGACTCTCAGACGGTCGTCCTGGCGCCGTTGGCAGGTTACCGGCTGGATTCTCAGCCTTCTGATCGCGATGGCGATCGCTGCGCCCTGGTACCTTGTTCACGCAATCCAGATTCTGAGCGGAAGGGGAGGTGAACTCGGAAGGGGCGAACAAACGCTCGCCGGCTCGATCGGTTACTATATAAGGATGATTCCGGAGGAAGTATCGTGGATCATGATGCCATTTCTCCTCGGAGGCGTCCTTGTCTGTCTGTTTAAGTACCGTTTCCGGTTCCAGACCCTCTTCCCCCTCATCTCCTTTCTGGGGGGGTATGCCCTGCTGACGCTCATCGGTTTTAAACAACCCCGGTTTGCGATCCCCCTGCTTGCGCCGCTTTGTGTGCTCGCATCGGCGGGGCTCGTCTCGTGGGTGCGGGATGATTCTTCCCCGGGGAAGATCATGGGCATTCCGACTGCCGTCCTTATCTCTCTTCCGGTAATCCAGTTTATTCTCGTCTCCTTCATTCCAGCCGAATCAACTCTCGGCCAGCGATATTCCCGGCCGTTTCTGTCGGCGCCAATCACGAAAGTCGACGGACCGGTCGACGCAGACTGGAAACAGGATTCGATCGCCGACGCGATCGATCTCGACCGCCTGGCGAAGGGACGGGCACGTGTCGTAGTCCGGGTGATTCCCGATTATGTCTACTTCAATAACGCGACGATATCGTATGCGGCGAAGCTCCGCCGCTATCCGATCGTCGTCATGGGAACGACGGGGTTTCCTCTCTTTACGGATTACGTTCTCTTGAAAACCGAAAATAGCGGCGATGGATCGGGCGAGCGCGACCGGCTCAGGAAGGAAATCCTCGACGAGGCCCGCAGCCCGGCCGGCATGTACAATCTCTTGCAGGCATGGAGTCTGCCCGACGGGTCGGAAGCAATTCTTCTTCGCGTGGAGCCGAAACCTGCAACCGGGATTTCCAGCGCGACCATCGAGGAGAAGTTGCGGTCGCATGCGGATCAATTCGTCCGGAAATACCTCAGGCCGTTACAAGGGTACGATTTGAGGGTCGATGCGATCGATTCGGTTGAGACCCTGAAAGGCCACGTAAAGGGAATTGAGGTGTTCACCCACACAGGAGAATTCGGCGACTTTGCGTTCAACCCCGCCGGGATGCCCGTCGAAGATGTCCGGCTCGATCTGACCGATCTGCGATTCGATCCCGGCAAGCTCGTTACATCCGACACGCTCCTTCTCGTTTCGATCGGGGGGTTGAATGTAAAGAGCTTCACGATCGACGCAGGCGCCCTCCAACGCTACGCGGAAACGTCTTCAGGCGGCAATATCACCGTCGATTCGCTTTCCATCCGGGGAGGTGTGATTCACTTTGAGGGGTATTCGCGCGGGTTTGGTCCAAGGATTGAAGTCGGAATCTCGCTGCACTCTATCGGGCGTCAGAACATCGCCTTCTCGTTCGAACGCCTGAGGATCGGGATCGTGCCGGTCCCTGCATTTCTGATGAACGTCCTGACCTTCTCCTTCAACCCTGTATTGACGGGCCTGGATGCGCTCTCCCACGTCGAGATCGGCAATCTCACCCTGGCCAATGACGAGATCAAGATCGGGGAGTAGGGGCGGGACATGTCCCGCCCGAACGATTCTCGTTCCCACGCTCTGCGGTGGTTTCTCGTTCCCACGCTCTGCGTGGGAACGCATATCGCGGCGCTCCGCGCCGCAAGTTTTATAGACACCGACAGGCCGAGGACGGGCAACCCTTAATAACACCGTCAAATGGTGCTTGACTTGGCAGAATCTAAGGAGGAGTTTGTGAAACCTTGCAGTATGCGTGTTGCGTGCTTGTGTACGATCGCCCTGATGATTCCTCTCTCTGCGCTCCCGCAGCGGAAACCCGTCAAGGTTCAAATCAATGTTGGCGTTGACACGGCAAATCACGACATCGGAGCTGTCGTACATCTCTGGCAAGAGTATCTGAACTCCCGGACCGACAGCGCGCATGACAATCCGCTCTGGCTCGCGGCGGAACGCGAACGCTACACGAACTTCGATCTTGTGAATCACACCTGGTTCTCGCCGAGCCTGTACGGCTTGATGCGCGCTTACAAGCCCACCGTGTTGAGCGTTTCTCAGATCTCCGGCGGTTTCAAAATCCGAACACTATTTTCCTACCCTTCCGATTCCGGCTTCGCGAACGTACTTGCGATTACAGAAGTCGCGGCCAAGAAGGAAGATGGCGTCTATAAATTGGGCAACATGCTCACTGATAATACCGCCGGGTGGGGAAAAGAAACCGTCGGGAGTATCACGTTTCATTTCCCGCCGGGGCACACGTTCAACCTACCGCTGGCCGAGCACATGAACAAGTTTGTCGATTCGATACGAACTCTCTGGAAGATCGAACCTATTCCGGTCGATTACTATTTCGCAGGAACGGTGGACAGCGTCTACAAAGCGATCGGGATCGACTATGTGATGACGTCGGGAAACATTCCTCGCCCTGGGGGCTATACGCAGATTCAAAATCATCTGGTATTTGCCGGTGGGTCGAACGAATGGTATCCGCATGAGTTTGTTCACATCTACATCAATCCCCGGTTTCCCGGAGCAAATCCGTACTTCAGCGAAGGATACGCCGCTCTCCTTGGCGGAAGCCGGGGGCACGACCTCGACTGGCATATCCGGCGAACCAAATCATATCTCCAGGATCACCCCGGTGCGGATCTCCTTTCGCTCAATAATATAGACTTCGCCACCGGCACCGTCTACGTGGTCGGGGGATTGATCTGCAAAATGGCAGAGGAAAAGGGCGGGCTGGAACTGCTCAGGAAGCTTTTCGGATACGGAGGGGAGGAGCAGGATTTTTACAGGGCGATGAAAGACGTGTTCGGCGTGGAGCAAAACAAATTGAATCGGTTCCTCCGGGACAAGATCTCGGAGTACGCGAGGTGATCAGTACAACACAACCTCCGGAACACGGGGGATCAGACCCTTCTCGTTCGCCATCTTATAGAGTAGTTCGAGCGCCCGCTTTCCCTTGTCCCCCATGTCAACGGTTAGATCGCTGACGTACATCTTTACAAACTTCTCACCCAGTTTCCGGTCGATCCCTCTCCCCCACTGGAGCGCATAGGGAATCGATTCGTTCTGGTGGGCATACCCGTAGGCGATGCTTGCCTGCAATCCGTTCGATAACTTCGCCGCAAGCTTCTCTCCGAGGTCGCTGCGGACGACATCCAACCCGAGTGGCAGCGGCAACCCGGCCGCCTCCTTCTCCCATAGCTCTCCGAAATCCAGGATCTTATTATATCCGAGTGATTGATAGGTAATCTGGCCTTCATGAATCAAGAGCCCGGCATCGATTTCGCCGTCATCGACAGCCCCCATGATCCGGTCGAACGGCATGTCGATGTTTGCAATTCCATCGGTAAAGATTTTGAATAGCAAGGTCGCCGTCGTCAACGGTCCAGGTGTCCCGACCTTCTTCCCTTTCAGTTCATCGAGATGCTTATACTTTCTGGAGATAATCACCGGACCATATCCTTCACCCATGCTCGCTCCCGTCCGCATGATCCAGTACCGATCGGCTACATGCGGGAATGCATGCGCGGAGATTGCCGTGACTTCAAGCTCCGCCCTCTTCGCGCGCTCGTTGAGGGATTGAATGTCCTCGAGAAGGTGCTCGATCCGGATGCCTTCGAGTTTTACCTTGCCGCTTGAGAGTCCGTAGAACATGAATGCGTCATCGGGGTCCGGACTATGCCCGACGCGAATGGTCCGATCTGTCATATGCCTCTGAAAAGTCTTCCAAGATAGCGATTCGAGCGGTGAATTGAAACTTCTTCATCGCAATATTGCATGATTTGTTATATTGGAAAGCAGGAACTTGACGGCTCCCTGCCGGGTTTACGGATTTGGCGGAGGGCGTTGACAACTCTCTGCATCTGACTTTTTTCTCAGGAGATACTACCATGGATAACATACTCGTGCATCTCTGGTTCGACAAAGAAGCCAAGGAAGCTACTGCTTTCTATGCGACGCTTTTTCCGAGCTCAAAAGTCAAGAGCGTATCAACGATCACCGATACGCCCTCGGGCGATTGCGATATTGTCCGGTTCGACCTGCACGGACAACCATTCATGGCCATCAGCGCGGGGCCGTTTTTCAAATTCAACCCGTCGATCTCCATGTTTGTGGTGTTCGATACCGAAGCGGAGATTAAGGCGGTGTGGAACAAACTGATTGACGGCGGCAAAGCGCTGATGCCGTATGATACCTACCCGTGGGCGAAGAAATACGGATGGCTGGAGGACAGGTACGGACTTTCATGGCAACTTTCCTGGAGCGACGATCACGACGTGAAGCAAAAGATCACGCCTCTGCTCATGTTCACCAAAGGCGTCGCCGGTAAAGCGAAGGAGGCGCTTGAGGCGTATACGCGCATCTTCCCAAATTCCAACATAGGGATGGTCGTGCCGTATACGAAAGATGAGGGCGACAAGGAGGGATTCATAAAACACTCCCGGTTTACGCTTGCCGGGAAGCTTTTCATGGCGATGGACAGTTCCGGACCG
>DATDFQ010000030.1 GCA_036522515.1 Bacteroidota bacterium | reverse complement strand
GAAGTTGCCGTCGATCTCGACGTTCGCAGCGCTGCCGGGAGTTCCGGCGGGCGCCTGTGCAAACGCGCCGCTCGTGACAGCAAGCGAGCAAGCGAGCATCGCGACGCAAAGCGCCGGCAGTGCCGGGACTCTGGCGCGAAGCAGAACAAACCATGAATAGATGTTCATGGCGATACCCTCCTTTGGATAGTATGATTGATTGAAGTGAGTGTTGTGCGGTTTTGCTTGACAGGGAAGGACTTAAATCGGAGAGAAGGAGTGTGATCCCCGGTGAATGATCCCGCGCGGCGACAGACCCCTTGTGCAGGGTATCGACGGCCGGCGAGCCATCTGGCTGGAAGTACTGATGCTAGTTCGATAATGAAGCGGTCCATAAAGAATCTTATAGATCGGATCCGACAAGAAGACTTTGAACTAACGAAGAAAGGGTACTGCTTCCCGAGGAGGAAACTTCTGAAACTTAGTTAGACTCTCAGGGCTCCCGTCTCAACTTGTTGCAACTTACAAAAGCGGATCAAGATTGTCATGAGGGATATCACTGATTTTTCTACGTATTTTTTCTCACCAACTTAGTTGCGGGATTCCTCGCAAATAATTTGCGATTCATTTTCCGATTCGGAATCGAGAATAAAAACAACGGGGTGGCCCCCTCTCCGGGACCACCCCATCGTTTTACCCGTTTCCTGACAGCTTACTTCATCAACACCATCTTCATCACGTCGTGGAACTCTTTCCCGCTCGTGATCGAGGTCGCCTGCAGCCGGTACATGTAAACACCCGACGGCAATGACGCACCCGCACGATTCGCGCTGTTCCATTCGACCGACTGATAGCCGGCGGCCATCGTCCCGTTCACGAGCGTCGCAACTTCCTGACCGAGGATGTTGAACACGCTCAACCGGACGGTGCTCGCTTCCGGCAGATCGAACTTGATCTGCGTCGTCGGGTTAAACGGATTCGGATAGTTCGCGTGCAGCGAATAGCCCGAGGGGATTGTTGCGCTCTTCCCGCTGCCGGCGGAATTTTCTTCCAGGCCCGCGGGGTTCAGCGGGATGCTTATCGCTCCGTCGGAAGGAGAGAAATGGCCGATGAGGAAATCCTTCAGCGATGCGGTCACCGACTGCGAAGACCTTGTCTCCAGGATGAAATTGGAGAAGCAAGGGTTAATACCGACCAGGCATGCCAGATCGATACCTCCCTCGAAGAATGCGCCGGCGGGGAATGTGTTCGCTGCGACTCTCCCCTTGGCCTGGAATGGCCACGGCGAGGGCTGAGGAGTCGTGTTGACGATGGCGAATCTGTGTATCGACGCAACCGGCAGCGAATCGAGCTGTCCGTCGGAACCGCCGCTCCCTACCCATTCGAACGCCAGGATCTGCGGGACTCCGCCGCCCTTGATGAAATTGGAAAGGACGAGCAGGTCGCCGACCTGGTGTTTGCCGCTGAAGGTGCTCCCCGGCACGACGACATTCACGGTATCCTTCAGGAACCAGAAGCCGATCTGCGCGTCGCCGCTCACGTCGTACCTGTCGCCGAAGAAATAGAGCTTCCCGCCGTATTGCGCGGCTCCGCCGTGCAGGATGTCGTCCTTGTCGGGCGTGCTCTGGATGTTATACCTCCAGGAAGTGACGTCCGTGAGATCCTTGGTCCCGATCACGAAGTAATCATCATTGTTCGACGGGAAATCGTTTACGATCCCGGTGCTCACCGTGGAACCATTGATCCCGCCGGGGAGGAACAGATTCCAATCGTCCGGAGGATTGGGCGAGACGGCGAATGCGTTGCCGTCCAGCTCAAACCCTTTCTTAACGGTGTCGGTGGGACTGCAGGGGGGTATGGTAGGAATCACATTCCTGACATGCGCCGAAGCCGTACCCGAACAACCGTGCGTGTCGGTCACCGTCACCAGGTAGGTGCCGGAGTCGCAGACGGTGGGGCTCTGCGCCGCGGATGTATATCCACCCGGCCCGGTCCAGCTGTACGTCATGCCCGACGGGCTTGCGGAGATTTGGACGCAATGCTGGATGCACGTGATCGTTCCGCCCGTCGCACTCACAGTCGGCGGAGTGTAATTCACGAGCCTGCCGGTACCGGAGCCCGTGCAGCCCTTGGTATCGGTCACGGTCACGCTGTAGGTGCCGGCTGTGCTCGTGCTGATCGTCGAGGTCGTGGCGCCCGTGCTCCACGAATACGAATACCCCGGCGTGCCCGAGCTGGCCGATGCGGTCAGTGTGGCCGCTGTCCCCGGGCAGACGCTGTCGTTCGCCACCGAGACTGTCGGATTCGGATCGACCGTGAGGGTGCCGGTTCCGGAACCCGTGCAGCCTTTCGTGTCGGTCACGGTCACACTGTATGTGCCTGCAGTGCTCGTGCTGATCGTCGAGGTCGTCGCGCCGGTGCTCCATGCGAACGTCTTTGATCCCGTTCCGCCTGCAGGTGTCGCGGTCAGAGTAGCCGAAGTCCCTGAGCAGGCTTCCGGGCTGTTGACGGAAACCGTCGGATTCGGAGTAACGGAGACGGTGCCCGAACCTGAACCGGTGCATCCCTTCGTGTCGGTCACGGTCACGCTGTAGGTGCCTGCAGTGCTCGTGCTGATCGTCGAGGTGGTTTCACCGGAACTCCATGCGAACGTCTTTGCACCCGTTCCGCTTGCCGGCGTCGCCGTCAGGGTAGCCGCAACACCTCCGCACACTGAGGGGCTATTGACCGAAACCGTCGGATTGGGATCGACTGTCAGCGTGCCCGAACCGGAGCCCGTGCAACCCTTCGTGTCGGTCACGGTCACGCTGTAGGTGCCGCCTGTGCTCGTGCTGATCGTCGAGGTCGTCGCGCCTGTGCTCCATGCGAAACCCGCAGCGCCTGTTCCGCCCGCCGGTGTCGCCGTCAGTGTCGCCGGGAGCGTGCTCGCGCACACCTCGGGGCTATTCACGGTAACCGTCGGATTCGGATTGACCGTCAGAGTGCCCGTCGAGGAACCGGTGCACCCCTTGGAATCGGTCACGGTCACGGAATATGTTCCGGCAGTGCTCGCTCCGATCGTCGAAGTCGTTGCGCCGGTGCTCCATGAATAGGTAAAGTTGGGGGTTCCACTGCTTGGCGTGGCCGTCAAGGTTGCGGGAAGGGTGCTTGCGCAGACTTCAGGGCTGTTGACTCCGACCGTTAGGTTCGGGTTTGTCGAAAGCGTCCCTGTACCGGAACCCGTGCATCCCTTCGTGTCGGTCACGGTCACGCTATAGGTGCCCGCGGTGCTCGTGCTGATGGTTGACGTGGTTTCACCGGAGCTCCATGCGAACGTCTTCGAACCGGTTCCGCCCGCCGGAGTCGCGGTCAACGTGGCCGCAGTCCCTGAGCATGACGAAGGGTTATTGACCGAAACCGTCGGATTCGGATTGACCGTGAGAGTGCCGGAGCCCGAGCCGGTGCAACCCTTCGTGTCGGTGACGGTCACGGAGAATGTGCCGGTCGTGCTGCTGCTGATCGTTGATGTCGTGGCACCCGTGCTCCATGCAAACGTCTTGGAACCCGTTCCGCCGGACGGAGTCGCCGTGAGTGTGCCGGGAACCGCGCTCGCGCACACTTCAGCATTCGGCACCGACACCGTCGGGTTCGGATTGACGGTGAGTGTGCCCGTGCCTGAGCCCGTGCAGCCCTTCGTGTCTGTCACCGTCACCGAATAGGTCCCCGCCGTGCTGGTGCTGATCGTCGAGGTTGTCGCGCCCGTGCTCCACGCGAACGTCTTGGAACCCGTCCCGCCTGCCGGAGTAGCGGTCAGTGTCGACGGAAGCGTGCTTGCGCAGACTTCCGGGCTGTTGACGGAGACTGTCGGGTTCGGGTTGACCGTGATTGCAACGGTGTCAGAGACCACGCCGCAACCCTGGGTGCTCGTCACCGTGAGGACGAGGAGTGCCGTGCCCGTTCCCGTGTCGGTGATCGACGAGGTGAGCGAGCTCGGGTCCGCGATCGCAACGCGGCCGCTCAGCACCGACCAGAGGGGCGTGCCGTTCGTGGCGCTCCCTGCGAGCGTGAACGAGTTCACATCTCCGGCGGAGCAAACCGCCTGATCGGGTCCCGCATCCGCCGCCGGCGGAGGAATGACCGCGAACCTGCCGAGGGCAAAATCCATGAGTGAACTTGTGAATGACGCGGAGGAACGCGTCTGGAAGAGTGCCGTCGCCAACGGGTTGCAAGGGTCGAGCGGCAGGAGGTTCAGGCCGGTGAGATCGAGGCCGAATTCGACAAACTGAAGTGCGACCGTGGTATCGGTCAGGTTCCCCTGCGGCGATACGCCCTGCCCCGGCGCGACAGCCGGGATGTTGGCGGTGTTGGTGGTTACGAATCCTTTTCCCGCGGTGAGAGAATCCGCTATCAACGTCCATGACCCGCCGCTGTTGGTGCTCCATTCGCGGACGCTCACGATCGGCTTCGTTCCGCCGTTGGTGTAGTCGACGATGAGAAGAATGTCGCCGCCGACGAGGTGTCCGAGGATGTCAACCGTCCCGGCGACGCGGCCGCCGATGGCTCCGGTTCCGGTCGCCCGGCCGGTGATCTTGTTGTTTCCCGGCGATGTCCTGTCGACGAACATGCCCTTCTGGTCCAGTTCGAGTCCGGCGAAGCTCACGCCGTTCGTGGCGCGTGTCTCAAAACCGGCGACCACCCAACGGTGGCCCGTTGCGCCGTCCACCTGCGTGCTGATATAGCAATTGGTGATGTCGTTCTTCTGAGGGCTACCGCCGCCGGCCGTCGTGTCCGTCACAGCCCAATGGGTGCTTGCGGCGTCGATGGCCTGGTCGTTCTTCTGGCCCCCCTTATACTGGGTCGGATCGTTGCCGGTTCCCCAGTTCGGGTCGCGGAACCACAGGCTGTTTGTCGCGTTGTTCAAACCGAGGACGGAACGGCCTCCGGATTGAAGCAACAACGCGCTTCCGGTCGCTCCCTGCGACCAGTCGTTGCCTGAGAGGAACGAGGCGCCCGTGAAGGTGACGCCGGAAAAGTAGTTGGCGTCGATTTCGACGTTCGCTGCGCTTCCGGGGTTTCCGGCAGGAGCCGTCTGCGCGAACGCGCCGCCCGGGAATGCGAGCATGGCAAGCGTGAGCAGCGAGAGCGCGAAACAAAGGACCCGGAGTGCGGGCGCTTTGCCGCGGAGATTGCTGAACGATGTACTGAGCATCATGACGATACTCTCCTTAATGATGGTGAAGGGAAGTGATTTATTTGGAAGTAAACTTATTGTCGTAGAAATACGGCGCGACGGGACACGCCTCGCCGCGCCGGGAGTCTGGCGCTTGAGTGCCGGAACCGGTTCCGGCCGGAGATGGGGACGTTCGTCCCGGGGCGAATACACCACTACGGTCCATAAACGAAATTACAGATCGTGTTTAGAGATTTTTGAAAAGCGTGCTGAGGGGTAGATACTTCCCAGCGAGGAGAACACCGAGCTTTCGAGAAACACGCCCCCGTGTTAAGGTGAGGACATGATAAAGAATTAACGGGTGCGAGTCAAGGGGGGTGGAGCTACTTTACCCGATTATTTTTGGCCGAAGAGAGGCGGGAGCAAGTTTCCGGAAGGCCATAAAAACGGGGTGGTCCCGAACCCGGAACCACCCCGCTGAACTGCCTGCTATCTGACGGCTTACTTCATCAACATCATCTTCATCACCTGGTGGAACTCTCTCCCGCTCGAGAGGCCTGCCGCCTGCAGCCGGTAAATGTACACTCCCGACGGCAATGCGGAGCCCTGAAGGTTCGACGTGTTCCACTCGACGGACTGGAAGCCGGCGGCCATCGTTCCGCTCACCAGCGTCGCGACTTCCTGGCCGAGGATGTTGAACACGCTCAGGCGCACGGTGCTCACCTCCGGCAGATCGAACCTGATCTGAGTCGTCGGGTTGAACGGATTCGGATAGTTCGGATGAAGCGCGTATCCCTCCGGCACCGGCGCGGCAGCGCTCTTCTCACCGCTCAGCGCATTCACCGCCATGCCGACGTTCGCCGGGATCTGACTAATGGCGGCGGCCCCGGGAGCGGAGAACCTGCCGACGAGAAAGTCCTTCAGCGATGCGGTGACCGACTGGGACGACCTTGTCTCCAGCAGGAAGTTGGCGAAGCAGGGGTTGATGCCCGTCAGGCATGCCACATCGATGCCGCCTTCGAAGAAGGCGCCGGCAGGGAACGTGTTTTTAGGCACCCTCCCCTTTGCCTGATACGGCCACGGTGAAGGTTGATTGGCGGTATTGACAATCGCGAATCTATGGATGGATGCGACAGGAAGGGAATCGAGCGCTCCGTCGGAGCCGCCGCTCCCCACCCACTCATATGCCAGGATCTGCGGGACCCCCCCTCCTTTAACGAAATTGGAAAGGACGAGCAGGTCGCCGACCCGGTGTTTGCCGCTGAAGGTGCTCCCCGGCACGACGACATTCACGGTATCTTTCAGGAACCAGAAGCCGATCTGCGCGTCGCCGCTCACATCGAACCGGTCGCCGAAGAAATAGAGCTTCCCGCCGTACTGCGCGGCGCCTCCGTGGAGGATGTCGTCCTTGTCGGGCGTGGACTGGATGTTGTATCTCCACGAAGTGACGTCGGTGAGATCCTTGGTCCCGATCACGAAGTAGTCATCCTTGGTCGACGGGAAATCGTTTATGATTCCGGTCGACAGCGTCGGACTGGCCGTCCCGTTGTAAATCATGCTCCAATCGTCGGGAGGATTCGGCGCGACGGCAACCGCGTTGCCGTCCAGCTCAAATCCCTTTGTGATCGTATCCGTGCTGCTGCAGGCGGGTATGTTGGGAATCACGTTACCGACGTGTGCCGAGGCGGTCCGCGTGCAACCGTGTGTATCGGTCACGGTCACCGAGTAGGTACCGGAGTCGCAGACGGTGGGGCTCTGCGCCGTGGATGTAAATCCACCCGGTCCAGTCCAGCCATACGTCAGGCCGGCCGGGCTTGCCGAGATTTGAACACAAGCCTGCAGGCAGGTAATCGTTCCGCCCGTCGCGCTCACGGTCGGCGGTGTATAATTGAGGAGCCGCCCCGTGCCTGAACCCGTGCAACCCTTCGTGTCGGTCACGGTCACGCTGTAAGTCCCGGCCGCGCTCGTGGTGATCGTCGAGGTCGCGGCGCCCGTGCTCCAGGCGTATGTCTTCGAACCGGTCCCGCCGCTCGCCGTAGCGCTCAGCGTTCCGGCAGTTCCCGGGCAGACGCTGACATCCGCAACAGTGACGGTCGGATTCGGATCGACCGCGAGAGTGCCCGAGGCAGAGGCGGTGCAGCCCTTCGCATCGGTCACGGTCACGCTGTAGGTTCCGGCCGTGCTCCTGCTGATCGTCGAGGTGGTCGCTCCGGTGCTCCAGGCGAACGTCTTCGATCCGGTGCCGCCGGTTGGCGTCGCGGTCAATGTCGCCGGGAGAGCGCTTGCGCACACTTCGACATTCGGAACATTGACTGTCGGATTCGGGTTGACCGTCACCGTCCCCGCGCCTGAGCCGGTGCAACCCTTCGTATCAGTCACGGTAACGCTGTACGTTCCAGCAGTGCTCGTGCCGATCGTCGAGGTGGTTTCACCGGAACTCCACGCGAATGTCTTCGAACCGGTTCCGCCCGCCGGCGTCGCCGTCAATGTGGCCGCAACGCCCCCGCACACCGCGGGGCTGTTGACTGAGACGGTCGGATTCGGATTGACTGTAAGCGTACCCGTGGCCGAGCCCGTGCAGCCCTTCGTGTCCGTCACCGTCACGCTGTAGGTTCCGGCCGTGCTCGTGCTGATCGTCGAGGTGGTCGCGCCCGTGCTCCATGCAAAGTTCGATGCGCCCGTACCGCCTGACGGAGTCGCCGTCAGTGTGGCGGGCAACGCGCTCGCGCACACCTCGGGACTGTTCACCGAAACCGTCGGGTTCAAATTGACGATGAGCGTGCCCGTTGAAGAGCCAGTGCATCCTTTCGTATCGGTCACGGTTACGGAGTATGTTCCGGCTGTGCTTGAGCCGATCGTCGATGTCGTGGCGCCCGTGCTCCATGCGTAGGAATAGTTCGGCGTTCCGCCACCCGCCGTCGCCGTCAATGTCGCCGGAAGCGTGCTTGCGCAGACCTCGGGACTGTTGACCGAAACCGTCGGATTCGGATTGACCGTGAGGGTGCCCGAACCTGAGCCCGTGCAGCCCTTCGTGTCGGTGACGGTCACGCTGTAGGTTCCCGCAGTGCTGGTGCTGATCGTCGAAGTGGTTTCACCGGAACTCCACGCGAACGTCTTCGAACCGGTTCCGCCCGCCGGTGTCGCCGTCAACGTCGAAGGAAGCGTGCTCGCGCAGACTTCGGGACTGTTGACCGAAACCGTCGGATTCGGATTGGCTGTGAGGGTGCCCGAACCTGAGCCCGTGCAACCCTTCGCATCGGTTACTGTGACGCTGTAGGTTCCGGCTGTGCCCGTGCTGATGGTCGAGGTCGTCGCGCCTGTGCTCCATACGAAGCTCGAAGCGCCCGTTCCGCCGGCCGGTGTGGCCGTCAATGTCGCCGGCAATGTGCTCGTGCAAACTTCGGGGCTGTTCACCGAAACTGTCGGGTTCGGATTGACTGTAAGCGTGCCGGACTCCGAGCCGGCGCAACCCTTCGTGTCTGTCACGGTTACGGAGTATGTTCCCGCCGCGCTCGCGGCGATCGTCGAAGTGGTCGCGCCCGTGCTCCACGAGTAGGAATAGTTCGGCGTTCCACCGCTCACCGTCGCTGTCAATGTTGCCGGGAGCGTGCTTTCACAGACCTCCGGATTATTGACGGAGACCGTCAAGCCGGGATTGACGGCGACTGTGCCGGAGCCCGAACCAGTGCAGCCCTTTGTATCGGTTACCGTTACCGAGTAGGTTCCTGCAGTGTTCGTGCTGATCGTCGAAGTCGTCGCACCCGTGCTCCATTCGAACGCCGCAGAACCGGTTCCGCCCGCGGGCGTCGCCGTCAAGGTGGCGGCACCGCCCTGGCATGTCGATGAATTGTTCACCGAGACAGTGGGGTTCAGGTCGATGGCGAGCGTGCCCGCGCTTGAGCCGGTGCAGCCCTTCGTGTCGGTCACCGTCACGCTGTAGGTTCCCGCCGTGCTCGCGCTGATCGTGGAAGTCGTTGCGCCCGTGCTCCATGCAAAGGCCGCGGCCCCTGTCCCGCCGGCCGGTGTCGCAGTCAACGTGGCCGGAAGAGTGCTCGCGCAGACTTCCGGACTGTTGACGCTCACCGTCGGATTCGGGTTGACCGTCAGCGTGCCCGAGCCGGAGCCCGTGCAGCCCTTCGCATCGGTCACCGTCACTGAATAAGTTCCGGCTGTGCTCGTGCTGATGGTCGAAGCCGTCGCGCCTGTGCTCCATGCAAAGGTCACAGCGCCCGTTCCGCCGGACGGCGTTGCGGTAAGCGTCGAAGGCAGGCCGCTCGCGCAGAGTTCCGGACTGTTGACGCCCACCGTCGGATTCGGATTGACCGTGAGCGTGCCCGAGCCGGAGCCTGTGCAGCCCTTCGTATCGGTCACCGTCACGCTGTAGGTGCCTGCCGTGCTCGTGCTGATGGTCGAGGCCGTCGCGCCTGTGCTCCATGCGAACGTCTTTGAACCGGTTCCGCCGGACGGCGTCGCAGTAAGGATCGAGGGCAGGCCGCTTGCGCAGAGTTCAGGACTGTTGACGCCCACCGCCGGATTCGGGTTGACCGTGAGCGTGCCCGAGCCCGTGCCCGTGCACCCCTTCGTATCGGTCACCGTCACGCTATAGGTGCCTGCCGTGCTCGTGCTGATGGTGGAAGTCGTCGCGCCGGTGCTCCATGCGAACGTCTTTGAGCCGGTTCCGCCGCCCGGTGTCGCTGTCAATATCGCAGGAAGCGTACTCGCGCAGACTTCCGGACTGTTGACGCTCACCGTCGGATTCGGATTGACCGTCAGGGTGCCCGAGCCGGAGCCTGTGCAGCCCTTCGTATCGGTCACCGTCACGCTGTAGGTGCCTGCGGTGCTCGTGCTGATGGTCGAGGCCGTCGCGCCTGTGCTCCACTGGAACGTCACTGAGCCGGTACCGCCCGACGGGGTTGCGGTCAATGTTGACGGCAACGCGCTTGCGCACACCGAGGGGCTATTTACTGAGACCGCCGGATTCGGATTTACATTGAATACCACTGTGTCCTTCACGATGCCGCAACCCTGCGTGCTCGTGACGGTCAGGAGAAGCATCGCCGTCCCCGTCCCGGTATCGGTGATCGTCGTGGTCAACGAGCTGGGGTCTGCAATCGCCACGCGTCCGCTCAGCACCGACCAAAGCGGGTTGCCGTTGGTCGCGCTCCCAGCAAGCGTGAATGCCGACACCGCTCCCGATGAGCAGATCTCCTGATCCGGTCCGGCATTCCCTGCCGCAGGCGGGATCACTGCGAACCTGCCAAGGGCAAAATCCATCAATGAACTTGTAAACGACGCCGATGAACGCGTCTGGAAGAGCGCCGTTGCCAGCGGGTTGCAAGGGTCGATCGGCAACAGGTTCAATCCCGTCAGGTCGAGGCCGAACTCGACGAACTGAAGTGCGATCGTCGTATCGTTCGGAAGACCCGAGGGCGAGATACCCTGTCCCGGCGCAACGGCCGGGATGTTCCCGGTGTTGGTCGTCGTAAATCCCTTTCCGGAGGTGAGGGAATCGGCAATCAACGTCCATGACCCGCCGCTGTTGGTGCTCCACTCGCGGACGCTGACGATAGGCCTCGTTCCGCCGTTCGTGTAATCGACGATCAAGAGAATATCACCGCCGACCAGGTGGTTGTTGATGTCGAGTGTGCCCGCCACGCGGCCCCCGACGGTCCCCGCGCCGGTTGCTCTCCCGGTGATCTTATTGCTTCCCGGAACGCTCCTGTCGACGAACATGCCTCTCTGGTCCAATTCGAGGCCTGCAAAACTCACCCCGTTCGTGGCGCGCGTCTCAAATCCCGCCACCACCCAGCGGTGGCCCGTTGCTCCGTCGACCTGCGTGCTGATATAGCAGTTCGTGATATCGTTCTTCTGCGGGCTTCCTCCGCCGGTCGTCGTGTCGGTCACGGCCCAGTGGCCGCTCGAGGCGTCGATGGCTTGATCGTTCTTCTGACCGCCCTTGTACTGCGTCGGATCGTCTCCCGTGCCCCAGTTTTCGTCGCGAAACCATAAACTGTTCATGGCATTGTTCAAACCAATGACAGAGTGGCCTCCGGACTGCAGAAGAAGCGCGCTTCCGGTGGGTCCCTGCGACCAGTCGTTGCCGGGGAGAAACGTTGCCCCCGTAAAGGTGACGCCGGAGAAGAAGTTGGCATCGATCTCGACGCTGGCGGCGACTCCGGGCGTCCCGGCCGGAGCTTGCGCGGAAGCACGGCCAGTCAATGCAAGCATGGTAAGCACGCAGACCAGGATCGCGGTACAAAGAACCCGCAGAGCCGGCATCCTGGCGCGAAGATCACTGTACGAGGTACTGAGGATCATAACGTTACTTTCCTTCTGAGTGATGGTTAGGTGAAGTAGATTCATTTCGGCGATTTACTCGTTTTGTTCGTACGGTCAGACTGGGGGGTACATCTTTGGAGCTATCTGATCGGTCCGAAGAGGATGCTTCGTACGCTACCAATATATAGGAAATCAGAAATCGTGCGGTGATGTCGCACACGCCGGCGGAGCGTTTTACCCGATTAGTTTGCAGGTGGATAGGCGGAAGCAAAATCCGTGGGAGGGCCATAAAAACGGGGTGGTCCCGAACCCGGAACCACCCCGTTGAATTGCCCGTTCCTGACAGCTTACTTCATCAACAGCATCTTCATGACGTCATGGAACTCTCTTCCGGTCGTCGTCGAGGTCGCCTGCAGCCGGTACATGTACATCCCCGAAGGCAGCGCCACCCCCTGAAGGTTGGAGGTGTTCCACTCGACCGACTGATATCCTGCGCCCATCGCTCCGTCCACCAGCCTCGCGACTTCCTGGCCGAGGATGTTAAAGACGCTCAACCGGACCGTGCTTGCTTCCGGCAGATCGAACCTGATCTGCGTCGTCGGGTTGAACGGATTCGGAAAGTTCGCGTGGAGCGCATACTGAGCCGGCGTTGCAAGTGTCATTTCGGATGCTTCACCGATCCCCGATTTCCCGAGCGCCGTCACCGCCGAACAGCCGGGGATTGCGGAGACGCTGTCGGCGGTCTCGTCGACCGGCGTTCCGTTCACCGAGCTGATGAAGTTGTACTGGCAGGTCGGGGGTGCGCCGCTGTAGCTGGCCCCCTGCATCGACTTCACGCTGAACTTCACCGAGATGATGTAGTGCGCACCCGGCGTCGCGCCTGTGATGCAGACGTGTCCCTGGCCCGGCGAGGGTTCGTTCCCCTGGCGCAGATTCTGGCAACCGTCGCTGTAGATGTAGATCTGATTGCCGTTCTGAATCCGGAGGATATTGAACGCGCTGCACGCCTTCGTCTGCATCACATCGACGCAGAAGCTGGCACCCGGAGCCGTCACCTGGGTGTAGTAGAAGATCACGCCAGGCGTTGAAGAGCCGACCTTTCCATCCTGCGGCTTGTAGCAAAGCGACGGCAGTCGAACCGCATTGCCGCTCGTAAAGTCGCTGCAGGTCGTCTGCGTCGGGAAGATGTGCCCACCGCAATCGGTCCTCACTGTGAGCGTGCCCGTGCCTGAACCGGTGCATCCCTTGGTATCGGTCACAGTGACGCTGTAGGTTCCGCCGGTGCTGACGCTGATGGTCGATGTGGTCGCTCCCGTGCTCCATGCGAACGTCGAAGATCCCGTCCCGCTCCCAGGAGTCGCGGTCAGAATTCCCGGCAGTGCGGCCTCGCACACCCGGGGGCTGTTCACAGACACCGTCGGATTCGGATCGACCGTCAGCCTGCCCGAGCCGGAGCCCGTGCAGCCCTTCGTATCGGTCACCGTCACGGTATACGTGCCTGCCGTGCTCGTGCTGATGGTCGAGGTCGTCGCGCCCGTGCTCCATGAGAAAGTAACGGCACCTGTCCCGCCGGAAGGCGTCGCGGTCAGCGTGCTCGGGAGCGAGCCGGCGCAGACTTCCACACCACCGACCGAGACTGTCGGATTCGGATCGACGGCGAGCGCTCCCGAACCGGAGCCCGTGCAACCCTTCGAATCCGTGATAGTTACACTGTAGGTTCCCGCGGTGCTCGTAGCGATCGTCGAAGTCGTCGCGCCCGTGCTCCATGCGAACGTCTTGGATCCCGTTCCGCCTGCAGGAGTGGCAGTCAGATGCGCCGGCAACGCGCTCGCGCACGCTTCGACCCCACCCACCGTCACCGTCGGATTCGGATTGATCGTCAGCGTACCCGTGCCCGAGCCCGTGCAACCCTTCGTGTCGGTCACAGTCACGCTATAGGTCCCGGCCGTGCTCGTGCTGATGGTCGAGGTCGTCTCCCCTGTGCTCCATGCAAACGTCGCGGCGCCCGTCCCGCCGGATGGCGTCGCGGTGAGGGTGGATGGGAGACCGCTTGCGCATACCGAGGGGCTGTTGACGGAAACCGTCGGATTGGGATCGACGGTCAGAGTGCCCGAGCCGGAGCCCGTGCAGCCCTTCGCATCGGTCACTGTCACGCTATAGGTCCCGGCGGTGCTCCTGCTGATCGTCGAAGTCGTCGCGCCTGTGCTCCATGCAAAGGTCGCAGCGCCGGTCCCGCCGGCCGGTGTCGCCGTCAACGTGGCGGGAAGCGTGCTTGAGCAGACCTCAGGACTGTTGACACTCACCGTCGGATTCGGATTGATCGTGAGCGTACCCGTGCCCGAGCCCGTGCAGCCCTTCGCATCGGTCACGGTCACGCTGTAGGTACCGGCGGTGCTCGTGCTGATGGTCGATGTTGTCGCGCCCGTGCTCCACGCGAATGTCTTCGAGCCGGTCCCTCCGGAAGGCGTGGCCGTCAATGTCGCCGGAAGCGTGCTTGCGCACACGCCGGGACTGTTGACAGAAACCGTGGGATTCGGATTGATCGTGAGCGTGCCCGTGCCTGACCCCGTGCAGCCCTTCGTATCGGTCACGGTGACGCTGTAGGTTCCTGCCGTGCTGGTGCTGATCGTCGAGGTCGTCGCGCCCGTGCTCCAGGCAAACGCCGCAGCGCCGGTCCCGCCGGAAGGCGTGGCCGTCAATGTCGACGGAAGCGCGCTCGCGCAGACTTCAGGGCTGTTGACAGAGACAGTCGGATTCGGATCGACGGTGAGCGTACCCGTGGCCGTCCCCGTGCAACCCTTCGCATCGGTTACGGTCACGCTGTAGCTTCCGGCGGTGCTCGTGCTGATCGTCGAGGTCGTCGCGCCTGTGCTCCATGCGAACGTCTTCGAACCTGTTCCCCCGGCCGGTGTCGCCGTCAACGTCGCCGGCAATGTGCTTGCGCACACCTCGGGACTGTTGACCGATACCGTCGGATTCGGATTGACTGTCAGCGTACCCGTGGACGAGCCCGTGCAACCCTTCGTATCGGTCACGGTCACGCTGTAGGTTCCAGCGGTGCTCGTGCTGATGGTCGAGGTCGTCGCGCCCGTGCTCCAGGCGAACGTCTTCGAGCCGGTCCCCCCGGAGGGCGTTGCGGTAAGGGTCGAGGGCAGACCGCTTGCGCAGACTTCGGGGCTGTTGACCGAGACTGCCGGATTCGGATCGACCGTCAGTGTACCCGTGCCCGAGCCGGTGCAACCCTTCGTATCGGTTACGGTCACGCTGTAGGTTCCGGCTGTGCTCGTGCTGATGGTCGAAGTGGTCGCACCGGTGCTCCATGCGAACGTCTTCGATCCTGTTCCGCCGGACGGTGTCGCCGTCAAGGTCGCCGGTACTGTGCTTGCGCACACCTCGGGGCTGTTGACCGATACCGTCGGATTCGGATTGACCGTCAGCGTGCCCGAGCCGGAGCCCGTGCAGCCCTTCGTATCGGTCGCAGTTACCGAATATGTTCCTGCAGTGGTCGTGCTGATGGTCGAGGTCGTCGCGCCCGTGCTCCACGAGTACGTGTAGCCTGGCGCTCCTCCGTTGACGGTCGCCGTGAGCGTGCTCGAATTCCCGGAGCAGACTTCGGGGCTATTGACTGAGACGGTAAGATTGTTGTTGACCGTCAGCGTCCCTGAGCCGGAGCCCGTGCAACCCTTCGCATCGGTCACGGTCACTGAATATGTTCCGGCGGTGCTTGTGCTGATCGTCGAGGTCGTCGCGCCGGTGCTCCATGCAAACGCCTTCGCACCCGTTCCGCCCGAAGGCGTCGCGGTGAGCGTCGTCGGTAGAGCGCTTGCGCAGACTTCGGGGCTGTTCACCGAAACCGTCGGATTGGGATCGACGGTCAGAGTGCCCGAGCTCGAGCCCGTGCAGCCCTTGGTGTCTGTCACCGTCACGCTATAGGTCCCGGCGGTGCTTGTGCTGATCGTCGAGGTCGTAGCGCCCGTGCTCCACGCAAAGGCCGAAGCGCCTGTTCCGCCCGCGGGTGTCGCCGTCAATGTTGCCGGAAGCGTGCTCGCGCAGACTTCCGGACTGTTGACGCTCACCGTCGGATTCGGGTTGACCGTGAGCGTGCCCGAGCCGGAGCCCGTGCAGCCCTTCGAATCGGTCACAGTCACTGAATATGTCCCAGCGGCGCTCCTGCTGATCGTCGAGGTCGTCGCGCCTGTGCTCCATGCAAAAGTCGCAGCGCCCGTTCCGCCCGACGGCGTTGCTGTCAGGGTCGAAGGCAGACCGCTCGCGCAGACTTCCGGACTGTTGACGCTCACCGTCGGGTTCGGATTGACCGTGAGCGTGCCCGAGCCGGAGCCCGTGCAGCCCTTCGTATCGGTCACCGTCACGCTGTAGGTGCCTGCCGTGCTCGTGCCGATCGTCGAGGTCGTCGCGCCCGTGCTCCATGCGAACGTCTTCGAGCCGGTTCCGCCGGAGGGCGTCGCGGTCAATGTTGCAGGCAGGCTGCTGGCGCAGACCTCCGGGCTATTGACAGAAACCGCGGGGTTCGGATCGACCGTCAGAATGCCCGAGCCGGAGCCCGTGCAGCCCTTGGTATCCGTCACCGTCACACTATAGGTTCCGGCGGCGCTTGTGCTGATCGTCGATGTCGTCGCGCCGGTGCTCCACGCGAAGGTCGCGGCTCCTGTTCCGCCCGCCGGTGTTGCGGTCAGCGTCGCAGGAAGCGTGCTCGCGCAGACCTCAGCGTTACCGACCGAAACAGTCGGGTTCGGATTGACCGTAAGCGTGCCCGAGCCCGTGCCGGTGCATCCCTTCGTATCCGTCACCGTCACGCTGTAGGTGCCCGCGGTGCTCGTGCTGATCGTCGAGGTCGTTGCGCCGGTGCTCCAGTGGAACGCCATTGAGCCGGTTCCGCCCGAAGGGGTCGCAGTCAGCGTTGAGGGCAACGCGCTTGCGCACACCGAGGGACTATTGACCGAAACTGCGGGATTCGGGTTCACGTTGAATACCACGGTGTCCTTCAAAATACCGCAGCCCTGTGTGCTCGTTACCGTGAGAAGAAGCATCGCCGTCCCGGTCCCGGTATCGGTGATCGTCGTGGTCAACGAGCTGGGGTCTGCAATCGCCACGCGTCCGCTCAGCACCGACCAGAGGGGGATGCCGTTCATCGCGCTCCCTGCGAGGGTGAAGGTCGCCACATCTCCCGCCTGACAGACCGATTGATCGGGCCCCGCATTCCCCACTGCCGGGGGTATGACGGCGAACATGCCAAGCGCAAAATCCATCAAAGAACTTGTAAACGACGCGGAGGACCGCGTCTGGAAGAGCGCCGTCGCCAGCGGGTTGCAGGGATCGAGCGGCAGAAGGTTCAATCCGGTCAAATCGAGGCCGAACTCGACGAACTGAAGCGCGATCGTTGAATCGGTCAGGTTCCCCTGCGGTGAAACGCCCTGCCCCGGCGCGACCGCCGGGATGTTGGCGGTGTTGGTCGTGGTGAACCCCTTCCCCGCTGAAAGAGAATCGGCAATCAGGCTCCACGATCCGCCGCCGTTCGTGCTCCACTCGCGGACGCTGACGATGGGCCGCGTTCCGCCGTTGGTGTAATCGACGATCAAGAGAATATCGCCGCCGACCAGGTGGTTGTTGATGTCGAGTGTGCCCGCCACGCGCCCGCCCGCGGTTCCCGCGCCGGTCGCTCTGCCGGTGATCTTATTGCTTCCCGGCACGCGCCTGTCCACGAACATTCCTTTCTGGTCCAATTCAAGTCCCGCGAAACTCACACCGTTCGTGGCGCGCGTCTCAAATCCCGCCACCACCCAGCGGTGGCCCGTCGCTCCGTCGATCTGCGTGCTGATATAGCAGTTCGTGATATCGTTCTTCTGCGGGCTTCCTCCGCCGGCCGTCGTGTCGGTGACGACCCAATGGGTGCTTGAGGAGTCGATGGCCTGATCGTTCTTCTGGCCGCCCTTGTACTGCGTCGGATCGTCTCCCGTGCCCCAGTTCGCGTCGCGAAACCACAAACTGTTCGTGGCGTTATTCAGGCCAAGGACGGAGTGGCCGCCCGATTGGAGCAGAAGCGCGCTCCCGGTCGGACCCTGAGACCAGTCGTTGCCGGAGAGAAACGCTGCCCCGGTAAAGGTGACGCCCGAAAAATAGTTGGCGTCGATTTCCATGTTGGCCGCGCTTCCCGGCGTACCGGCCGGAGGCGTCTGCGCGTAGGCGCCGGCCGACAACAGAAGCATGGCAAACGCGCACATGAGCGCGGCGCGGACAACGGGCATGCACTTCATCCCGGCGATCAGACAGCGTGACGTTGTATTGAGCATCATGAAGACACTCTCCTTTGTAGTGATGGGTAGGTGAAGTTGTTCTAGTTTGACGATTTACTCGATTTGCTCGTACGGTCAGACTGGGAGGCACATCGTTCGAGATATCTGATCGGTCCGAAGAGGATGCTTCGAACGCTACCAAGATATCCGAAACGGGAGATGGTGCGGTGATGTCGCACACGCCGGTGCGGCGTTTTACCCGATTAAGTGGAGCGAAGAAATTAAGTGGTTATTTCAGATGGGAAGACCGCGCTGAAACGGATAAAATGATCCGGAGGCGAGGCAGAGTCAGGTTGCTGAGATCGCGGGGAGAACTTGTTCGTGAAGGAAAACGAATCAGATCGGGAACGGGGTGTCCCGATTCGGTTGGGGAAGTGGATTCAGGGAACGATGGTGAGCATCAAAGCGGGGAACAACTCCGAACTACTCGTACCAATCCACTATCTTATAAACCGGAGCCGTCTTGATATTTTTTGCTTTCGTCAGGGCGGCTTTGCTGAATTGAATCATCGATCCTCCACCCATTTCCCAGGAGCTGCCCGCGAGGCCCCCAAAGAGGACTCCGCCGATGATTTTCGAGTTGCCGACACTCGTGTTAAGGTCGAGGACCCAATTCCCATATTCAATAATGAGCCCGTGCCATTCTGAATTCCCGTTCAGCGTCAGCGATCCCTTCACCACAAGAATTCCCCATCCTATGTCCCCGCTGTTCAGAACGAAGTTCCCCGGTACGGCACCGGCACCGGTGCCGTCGCAAAAAACGATAATCGGGTTTGCCTGGGTTCCCTTGGAGCCGATCTGGGTCGGTTTTTTGGGGGCATTATTTATAAGAATTGAGTCGGCAAGCCCGTAATAGAGCGCGCCCAACACGGCCGGATCCGGTATCAGCGAGTCGACAGTGATTTTCGGGGTTCCTTTGATGCTGTCGACCAGCTTGGGGTAAGATGCATTGTAGGCGCTTGCGCTATCCGCGGCGGTTCTCACGTGGATGGGTGAAACGCTGTCCGCGCTCAGGGGAAGGAGATTTCCCAGAACGTCATGATCGCGGCCGTCCATCGTAAAGCCCGTCGACTTGAATTTGAAACTGTCCGGAGTCGAATAGACGCCGAGCGCCGCCTGGAATACCCACTGCGGGAAGATCGTGTGTGCGACGACCATTTTTGTCTTGATCCGGTAGGATGAATCGTTGAACGTGCTGTTTGCCGTCAACCAGAGTGAATCACCGAGGGCGACTCCGTCGACCCGAAAGGTACCGCCTTCCAAACTGCCGGGCGGGGAGCTGGGAACTGTAAATGTCGACGGCAGGACCGAGGTGGTATCGATTGTTCTGAGCGCAACCTGGATGGAATTGCGGGCGATGTCCCGGGCGATGGTGTAATCGGCGTAGCCGTAGGTGTTCTGGTATGCCTCTGTGTTCCTCTTGTTCAGGGTCGTCGCGACAATGCTGAACACAATGATGAACCCGAGAACCGAGATGATCGCGTTAGTGCCCATTTGAGAGTCTCAAAGATTCCTGGGAAAAATTCGTTTCTGCCAGAATGCCGCGGCGTAGGTCGTGTCGACCGGGAAAGGGCTCTCGACATTAAAAACCACGTCGATCGACTTGACAAAATCCGGAATTGTCGTGACGACTCCAGCGCTGTCATAATACGTAAAGCTCAGGCTCGTGACCCCGATATTGGCAGCCGTCCTCACCCCGTTCCGAACACGGTAGAGAATTCTGTCGCGTGGATTTTTTGTGGATCCGAGCACCGAAGCGGGACCCACATAGTACTGGACGGAATCCCATGCGACGCCCGGATTGGTGGGATCCGCCATATAAAACGAAATGCTATCCTGCTTCGCGGCGCGGACCGCCGGCTTCGGCGTGTGGTAGCCGATCTTGACAAAATCGAATTCAATCATCCGGGCCAGTGTGACGCAATTCGTCTGTGTGATGAGCGTAAAGGTCTTGTTATACGTAGCCTGATCCAGGTTCACATTCATTCCGAAGATCGCCACCAGAATGATGCCGGCGATGATCGACGCCCCGATGATGTCCATGAGTATCGCCATGGGTGCTCTAAGGCAGGTATCTCCTGAAGACAATCAACCCTTTCACCTTCACGGGGCTCAGCAGATTGGAATGTGTGACGGTCACTTCGACCTTCTTGAACCATGTCTGAGTCGAAGACGGGGTGTCGTGGTTCCCCTCCTGGACGTAGAACACGGAGTCGCGCACGCTGAACGTCCCGAGGTGCGACGATTTGACGACGCGCCGGTACCCCTGATAGTCGTCCACGTCGTTGAACTTGAGCGTCGATTTGAAAGGGGCCGTATCGGGAGCAGCCGCCACCAGGCTGGCAAATGTCTTTTCAGAGTCGATATCGGCGCCAAGCCGGGACTTCGGCGTGCAAAACGATGGATCAGTCACTGTTGAGGTCGCGTTCGTGAGCGAATCGAATGCCTGCGTGTTGATCTCGTCGATCATCGCCTGCCCGATCGAGATTGCATCGATGGTCGCCTCGCTGTCGTACGAGATCATGTACGTTCTCAGGATCGTCGTATTGATCGAGAGCGTCAATGTCGAGAGTATCGCCATCGCGCCGACAACCAATAGCATTTGACCGAGGTTCATATCAGTTCAGGCCGCCAATTTTTGAAATCGACTTCCATGACAGGGATCACGGAGAGTCCGGACCGGACACGCCGGGTGAGTAATGGTATTGAACAAGAGGTGTCTGCGGTAGTTTTCCTACGCGCGAGGCACGCGCTTGCAAGAAAATCGCCTCCTACAGCAGGGTTACACTTGGGAAATCTCGGAGAATTTCGTATGAAATATACTCTAGTCCGGCCCGAAAGTCAAGGAAATATACCTGATTTCCCCGATTATTTTTGGAGAGCGGAGTACGTCATTGGTGAAAGGAGGATGGATTGAACACTAAGTGCGGAGGGGCGCACCCCGGCGGAGGGTGGTTGAACTCGATTTCAGGCTTCCCTGGCGGAGGGATCCGGGGTCAGATTGCTACTCCCTCCAGGCTATTACTTTCAAGCCTGTCCCGTTGGACACCATACCCACGGCGTCGAGGATCGATTGCCGAGAGTAGCGCGCCACGGCCGAGCCGTTCCCCATGACGGCGCCCGCGGGGTTGGGGGTAAGACCGATGATCGTCCCCCAAATCTGGGCATGCAGCAAGGAGATATCGTCCGACAGAATTATTCCCGAGAACCAGCCGCTCGCACCTTTGAACATGGAGTTCTTAACGCTATTGTGAATGATCAGCATGCCGCTTCCGTTGATGTTCGCGGAGTTCCAGATGTTCGATCCTGACGGCATTTCGACATAGGTGACGCCGCTCAGAGGATACTTAAGTTTTGCTGGATCGGTCACGTACTGGCTCCCGGCTACGCCGCTCTGAGCGACCGCTTTCAGGGTTCCTTCCGGATATCCCATATCCGCCCCTCCGAACGCGCTGTCCGGAGTGCCCGGATAACCCCCGGCGATCGACTGGTTGGTCATCACCACCGCGGGATTTACTGGATTCGTGGGAACGAAATCGACACCGAGAGCCGTCCCTCCCACCTTGGAACTCGAGCTTCCCAGGGTAAAGCTCGAGCCCGTCGTCCACACGCCGTAGGTTCCCTTCCCCGGATTCACCGTCGTCGACCAGGGCTTGTGATCCTCTGCATCGAGCGTGATGCTGCCGTTGATGTCGTCCGATCCGTTGATGGTCACAAGGCCCTTTACGATCGGAGGTATCATCGGCTGCGGAAAATAGCAGATCGCGGTCGAGACGGCCGTCGACTCCTGGCTCGTCGCGACGGAACGGATGCGGATCGCGTGCGCGATCCCGGCGAACGAGGTGTCGAACAGCGTCACGGTCGCCGTTCCGCTGAGCATGCTGAGCGAAGAAAAGCCCGTTCTCCAGGCGCTGTTCGTTTCGAGTTGCCGCAATGCAAGATTGACGCCGCTCTGAGCGATGTTCCGGGCGTTCTGCTTCTTGGCGTACCCTGCGGAGTTGGCGACGATCGCGGAACTCGCCGCTTCGATCCGGTAGAGGATGGTGCCGGAGATCATGATGATCCCGACGACGAGGAGGATGATGGCTCGGCCTGACATGGTTTATCTCAGATTTTTAGGTTTGATGATTCGTTCCCAATAGACACCCGGATTGAGCTTCAGATACTTCATCGTGGTCTCTTTGTACGGAACCGTGCTTTCGATATTGACGGCGAGCTTGAACGATTTTATCAGGGAGGGCCGCGTCACCGGGTTGGTCGTCAACGCCGTGTCCCCCTTATTGTAGTAGTACATCCTGAACCGGACGAGTCCCAGATTTATCTGGGACGTGGAGCTGTTCGTTCCCTGGGGCGCATAGGTCCTGCTCAGGATCCGGGTCTTTGTATTCAACTGCCCGGAGGCGGCCGTCGGATTGAACGCGTAGGTGATCGTGTCGATCGTCCCGTGGTCGAGAAAATCGCCGGTGAATTTGAGCTTGTTGGAATCGGCGTAGATGATGGAGCTGTCCTTGCCGTACACTCCGTATCCCATCTTGCTGATCTCATACTCGAGGATGCTTGTCACCGCGGTGAGGTTCGACTGCGTCATCACCTTGATCGTCTGGACGCTGGCGCTCTCCACGATGTTGCTGTTGAAGCCCACCAGCATGACGAGCACGATTCCGCCGATCACGACCGAGCAGACAACATCATACAATGCATTCATGATCTTGATTCCTAATAGGTAAATGCGTAAGAAAGCTCGACCTTGTCGGTCATATAGGGGCTCGTCACCGTGACTTTCATCCGCTTGCAAAATGTCTGATAGTTCAGAGGCACATCGGGATCGGTCGGGTCGCCGTATTTGACCTGAACGGCAATCGTAAATCCCTCAGCCCTCGGCGTGTTCACCGTTCTCGTGTAACCGTCGTAATCGTCGATATCGTTGAATTTGTACGTCGACTTATAACCGGGCGAGGTCGCCGTGTAGGGCGCGGCGCTGACCAACACGTCGGGCTTGGGTACATTCTCCGTGACACCCTCGGGACCGAGCTTGTTGAACACAGTGAAGGAATCAGCGAGCGCGACCGTCGCGGTATCGACGACCGTTTTCTGGTCGAACGCCTTGGTTTTCGCTTCGTCGATGACCGCCTGAGCCAGCGATATTGCGGAGATGTAGTACTCGTTTTGCTCGGCGATCTGGGTATTGCCCATCATCAATCGATTTGAGGAACTGAGGAATGTTCCGAAGATGATCAGGGCTCCGACCGCCAGAATGATGTTAGCACCCATATTGAGTTTCCCGGATGATTGAAAATCTTCCCGATCTCATGACTGCGGTTCCGTTCTTCATGCAATCTGCGGTGCGCAGACGGTGGATCGAAGGAGAGGCAAATGAATCTGCAACCAATTTAACAAGACGCGGTGCCATTGTCTGTACGCATCGTCACATTGGGTAAAATGGGCTCATTCCCACCAGGCGATGACGTTCGCCGCGCTGCCGATTGCGGTTGAACTGCCGTTGAGGCTCGTGGCGTTGAGAACCGCCTGTCTCGAAAACCACATATTCCCGTTGCTGTTCCCGATCACGGTCCCTTCGGAAGGAGTGGGAGAGAGCTCTATGACCGCTCCGGTGATCTCACCCTGAATGTGGACGATGTCGTCCGCGATGACCAATCCCACGAAATCAGGATTTGCCGAGGTCCCGGCCGCATTCTTAATCGCGGCATTCCTGGCACTATTGTGGACGATGAGTATTCCGGAGCCGTACACGGTCGCGGAACCCCATACGGTCCCCGCGGGAAGCTCGACATATGTGACACCCTTCAAGGGATATTTCAGTGTCAATGGATCCGTGACGTACTGACTCCCGCCAGCCCCGCTTTGGGCGATGGATTTCAATTTGCCTTCCGGATATCCGTTGCCAGTGCCTCCGGCCGCGCTGTCGGGGGTCAGGGGATACCCGCCCGGGTAGGTCTGGTTCTCCATTATTGTTGGTCCGTTCTTCTTGGTGCTTCCAAGAGGTAAGTAGTCCTTACCGTCGACTGTACCGCCAAACTTTGAGCTTCCCCCGACGCTGAATGTGGTTGTGCACCAGACGGCATATGTGCCCGTCGTATCGATGAGTGTCGGGGGATCCGGCGGCGGCAGGGTATGATTTCTGCCGTCCAAAACAATACCGCCTGCGGTGCCCACGGGGCCATTCGACTGAAGCAGCCCTTTTACGGGAATGGGGTTGAGAACGGTCTTCCCGACGTAGGCGATCGAGGTATCCCTGCGCTCGCCGCTCTTCTGATAGTTCGCAATTCCGATTGCGCGGATCATCACCACGGAACCCCCCTGATACGTCGTGTCCTGCGCGGTGACAATGACTTTCCCTCCGAGCATGTCCATCAGCGGAAAGCCGGTTCTCCATGAAGCATTATTTGCGAGCTGCAAGAGACCCATGTTCACGCCGCTCTGGGCGATATTCAGGGCGGTCTGATTGAGATACGCCGACGTGAAGTTCGACACGATCCCCGTGCTGGCGGCCTCGATATTATAGAGCACGATGCCCGAGGTGATGATCATCCCCACAACGATGAATATGATGGCTCGTCCGGTCATGACCTACTTTAAGTTTTTCGGTTTGTACGCCCGTTCCCAGTAAACGCCCGGATTCAGTTTCACGTACTTTTCCGTCTTTATCTTGTACGGCACGGTGCTCTCCACATTGAGAGCCACCTTGAACGATTTGATGAGCGAGGGCCTGGAGACCGGGTACGCGGTGTACGGAGTGCCGGCCGCATCATAATAGACGAATCGAAGAGAAGTCATGCCCACATTGATGAATTGCGCGGCCTGGGAATTAAACGTCCGGTAGAGCGCCCGGGTGGACGTATTCGTGTTTCCGGTCCGCGCCGTCGGACTCAAAAAGTATGTGAGGGTGTCCACGCTGCCGGTGTTGTCGAAGTCCCCTTTGAATTTGATCTTGTTGCTGTCGGCGATGAGGATGGCGCTGTCCGAACTGACCGTGATTCCATAGCCCAATTTCCGAAGCGAGTTATCCAGGATGTCTGTTATCGCCGTCAGGTTCGTCTGGGCCATGATCTTGATCGTCTGGGCGCTCCCCTCCTGGACGATGTAGCCGTTGAAGGACACGATCATGGAGAGGATCATTCCTCCGATCGCGACCGATATGATAATATCATAGAGGGTGTGCACGAGCCCGTCCTAATAGAGAAACGCGTAAGAGATGACGAGCGAATCGGGCATGTAGGGGCTCTTGACGGTCACCGTAAACTTCTTGCACCAGGTCTGTGTCCCCTTCGTCGAGTCGGGCCAGGTCGGGCTTGCATAGGCCACCTTTGCCGAGAGCGTATACCCTTCGGCCCGCGGAGTGTTGACCAACCGCTTGTAGCCGTTGTAATCGTCCACGTCGTCGAATTTGAGAATCGACCGGAATCCCGGAGTCGCCGATGTGTACGGACTGACAGTGATCGCGGTGTCGGGGCTCGGGACCGTCTCCGCGACGACATCCGTGCCGAGGCCCGCGCTCAGAGATTCGGGCGCTGATACCGCGTAGGTGACGCTTTTTTCGTCGAAGGCTTTCGTCTTCGCCTCAGCGATGAGAGATTGACCGAGGGAAAGTGCCGTCAGGTAATATTCGTTCTGTTCGGCGATCTGTGTATTGCCGATCATTAGTTTATCCGACGAACTCAGGAAAATGCCGAAAATCATCATCGCCCCGATGGCGAGGATAACGTTAGTGCCCATATTTGCAGCCTTTGGTCATTTCTATTCGATACCTAGGTAACAATTTACTCAATCTGGTGCAAGGGTTATGTACGCAATATCACAGGAGGATGCCCTTGTGCCGTCGATCACCAAGGTACGGTAATAACTTGGACGGGTCTTTTCAGATTTTACCCGAAAAGAATAGCTAAACTCGCGCTGTTCGGGGATGCCTTTTGGGGGGTCTTACAATAGAGGGTATCAATGAGGGAGTCCGCATCTGCTCACGAAATAAAACGGGGTCACGACATGTAATCGTGACCCCGCGGAGGATCGATCGTGATCAGGTATGTCCTAAAAGTAATATCTCGCGCCGAGACCGGCGTCGATCGCGAAGTTGGAAGACGATATAAATTGGAGGGAGGGAACAAGTTCAAGGAAGACGTCTACCGGCGCGTTATGCGGCATCCATGCGATCCCAAAAACGCCCCGGACTGCAAAGGCTGCGTCGTAGTGGGCCCCGGAATTGATGCGTCCGCCGATGCCATAGTAGAGCGGGAATCGCTCGGTCGACTGAATCGCGTCGAACGAATGCCAGAGGTAATCCATATGGAAGTGAACCCGGCTTCCGCTGTAATAGATGTCACCCCTGCCGAGACGGTCGCCCCCGAATGACCAGCCAAGGCCGAAATCGAAGGCGGTCGTGGATGAAGTCCATAATTTGGCGCTGAGACCCGTCGGCTCGCCGACGATGATCCCGAGTCCGAATTGGTGCTCCTGCGCGATTGCGCCCTTTCCAGCGAGAAACAGGAAGAGCGCGATGAATGCGACATGGAAATGCTTCATGGTAGTCCCCCTTCTATGGTCTGATTGATTCCAGATCCCACGTTGGATAAATATAGCCCCCGGAGGGGTGAATGTCAACGGGGGGGTGGTGTCGCAATTTGGCCGAAGTTCTCTCCACCTCGTCATGCTGACATGCTCCTGGTCAGCATCTTTCAACTCTTTTATAAAGATCCCGACCTAGAACATGTCGGGATGACGAGCAAAAAATGAAATTGCGATACCACAGGCGGGGAGGGAGGGGATTTTTGGCTCTTTTTACAGGTGCCCGCCATCACGCCTTCCGGGTGACTCGAGTCACGCGGGCTTTGAACCCCAGTCCGTATCTTGCAATATTATTCCTCGTGTAGGTAATAGAATTGGCGTAATTTGGCCATCTTGAAGCGTGTACCGACAGGACCGGATACCATTAGAAGAGGCTACGAAGGCGTATGGGTTCCAACATTACACTCGCCGTAGGAGCGCTGATCATCTTCAGCACGTTCCTGAGCTCCTCGAACAAGCTGATGATCATGAACACCCAGCTCGCGGAGCAGAACGAGTACTACCTCACTGCCCTTTCGCTTGGGGAATCGCTCATTTCCGAAGCCAAGGCAAAGGCATTCGACCAGATGACCGTGACGAATCCGGTTACACTTACCGATTCGCTCAGCTCCGTCCTGGGCACCGAGGGCGTCTCGGAAACCATCCCTTCGCCCGACACATTGATCACGAGCACCCCGTACACCGCTGCGACCCCGGGTTTCAGATCCGGAGTCAAATTCAATGACGTCGACGATTACAATGGGTACAAACGAAAGGTCAACACCCAGAGAGCGGAAGGCTACACCCTCTCCGCCAAAGTCGCCTACGCCAGCCCGACCTATCCCGATTCCATCAAGTCGGGGGTCAAGACCTTTTGCAAAACGATGACGGTCGTCGTGAAGAGCCCGTTCATCCCCGATTCGGTTTCCCTCTCGTACACGTTCCTCTATTAGGAATCTTTGATGCAGACGCTCTATGACATCGTCATCTCCGTTGCGCTGGGGGGATTGCTTCTTTCAATGCTCGTCATGTTCAACGGGAATCTCGTCGAGGGAGGGACCGCTCAATCGCTCAAGATCATGACCCAGACGAATTTCACCGAGGTCACGAAGGACCTCGAGTTCAGTTTGCGCAAGATGGGGTACCGCGTGCCGGCCGCAAATGACAGCGCGATCGTGATAGCCGACTCGAACAAGATCAAGTTCAAGGGGGATTTTGACAACAACGGGACGGTCGACACGCTCACCTACTACCTCAACCCCGCGGCGTCCGGCAATCAAAATACGAACACACACGTTCTCAATATGACGCTCAACGCGGGCGCTGTTCAGAAGATTAACATCGGGATTACGAAATTCCGGCTCACGTACTACGACGCAGCCGAGACGCCCTATACGACGTACCCGGTTTCGACCCCGTCGAAAATCAGTTCGATCAAAGTCAGCATGAACCTTGAGAGCAAGGTCCCTTATAAACTGAAGTCGGAGTCGTATGTGAAGCTGAATCCCGGGGTCTACTGGGAGCGCACATTTAAACCCAAGAACTTGAAATAAGCCATGACCGGACACGCGATCATTTTTACTGTTGTAGGTGTCATCCTCATCTCCTCGCTGGTGATGTTCAACATCGAATCTGCGGGCACCAGCATCGCCGCAAATTTCTTCGGGGAGTATCTCAACCAGTCGGCCCAGAACATAGCCCAGAGCGGCGTGAATATGGGATTGCGACAGTTGGCGAACAATTCGTCGTGGCGAACGGGTTTTCCTCTCATGAATCTCCAGGGGGGAAAAGTCATTGTGACCGCCGCCGATACCACGTACCTGGGCGTTTCGGCCGTCATGATCACTTCGATCGGCATCGCCAATTACCAGAAGTCGGATGAGCACAGGGATACCTCGATCGCATACGTCAGAAAAACCCTCTTGAATCCAATTTCCGTAAAGGGTGTGGTCCAGGCGAACGGGCCTGTGGGCACGGCCGGCGGCATCCTTATCGACGGAAGAAACCACTCGCTTCCGCCACCGTATCCTCCGACGTTGATCGACACGACCGGCATGTATGCGGTTTGGACCACGTCAACATTCGCGGTGGGAGGGGGCTCCACATTCGCGGGGACCGCCAACGGCGTGGATTACGCGCCGGCTTCGAGCGTGAAGAAGAATGGCCAGACCATTATGCAAAACCAGACGTGGCCGGGGGGGTATCCGATGACACCGGACAGTGTCGCCGGGGGAACATCGAACGGTTATCCCGAGGGAACTCTGAAATCTGTCGCGCAGAGCGGCGTGGGGGGAAGCCAGTACGTGACGGATCCGCTTAAATTGAAATACCCGCTCAGCGGCGTGACGTATGTAGAGGTTCCCTCTGGCGTGGTGTGGGGTTCCGCAATCGTCTACGGAACAGGAATCCTCATCGTCCACAACAGCGCAAAGAATGCCGCGGTAAAAAACCTCTCCGACAACGGCACGGGCTTCGATTTCCAGGGTCTGATCATCGCAGACGATATCGTCCACGTTCAGACCGAGATCACGGGAGCGATCATCGAATTGAGTCCCACCCCATCCGAAGGGAATGTCCTTGGAAACAGCAACGGAAACGTCTGGTTCTCGCGGCAAGCGGTCCTGAATGCCACGCAGAGCGTCAACGGAGGCTCAGGCAACGGCAGCGCCTCCGGCGTCATAGGGTGGTACGAGTAAATCCCCTTTTCTTCTCGTTCCGCCGCGCCTCATCGGCGAGGCGCCGCCTTCGTCCCGGAAAGGAATAACTGCCCACTTTCGTTCACCTTCACCCAGTAGCCTTGTCCCGGGAGAAGGGAATCTGCGGAAAAATAGCCGGAGTGATATCCGAAAAACCTCGACGCGATGATACCCGGGGGGTTCGAGGCCACCGACTGCACGGCGACCGGATCCGTGATCGT
>DATDFQ010000029.1 GCA_036522515.1 Bacteroidota bacterium | reverse complement strand
TATAATATCGTATCTATAGCAGGATGGCACAATCCTATATCTCCAAATCCAAGTACCTCGAGGGGCTCCAGTGTCACAAGCTGATCTGGTTCCGCTACAACGCCAAGGATCAGATCCCTCCGATCGACGCTTCCACGCAAGCGATCTTTGACCAGGGCCACCTCGTCGGATCCTACGCGAAGAAACTCTTTCCGGACGGAATCGAGATCAAGGCGAAGCCCTGGCAGTTCGACATGATCGAGAAACTTTCGATGTCGGCTCTCGCCCGCAGGGTGCCCCTCTTCGAAGCCGGTCTCGCGTACCAGGGCGCCTTCGCCCGCTTCGATATCCTGAATCCCGCCGGGGAGGACGAGTGGGACCTCGTCGAAGTGAAGAGCTCGACCGAAGTCAAGGAGGTCAATTACAACGATGTCTCGATACAGTACTATATTTGTGCCGGAGCGGGGCTCAAGATTCGCAAGTGCGTCGTGTATTACATCAACAACCAATACGTCCGCAAGGGAGAGATCGACCCCAAACAACTGTTTGCTTCTTCCGATGTAACTGCGGAAGCGCTGGCCCGGCAGGCGGATGTGCCGCGAAATCTCGCCGAGATCCGGGCGGTGATCGGTCAGAAGGCACAGCCCGACATCCCGATCGGCCCCTGGTGCGACGACCCGTATGAGTGTATTCTCAAAGACCATTGCTGGGGTTTTCTCCCCGAGCATAGCGTCTTCACACTGAATCGATCCCGCAAGGGATTCGAATGGTTCAACGCCGGAATCCTGAAGCTCAAGGATATCCCTATCGACGCGAGCCTGACACCGCCTCAACAGATTCAAATGCAGGCGCTCCTCTCCGGGAAAACCCATGTGGATCGCGCGGAGATCAAATCGTTCCTCGATACGCTCCGCTACCCCCTCTATTTTCTGGACTTCGAGACGATCAATACCGCGATCCCTCTGTACGACGGTCTTCGCCCGTACCAGAAACTCCCGTTTCAGTACTCTCTTCACGTCCAAAAGTCACCGGGGGACCCTCCGGTGCATTATGGATTTCTTGCCGACGGTGCATCGGACCCGCGTCCGACGATCCTGGGCAACCTGAAGAATCTTCTGGGTGAGACCGGATCCATCGTCGCATACAATTCGTCGTTCGAGAAGGGGGTGCTTCGGGAGGCTTCCGAAGTATTTACCGAATTTGCTCCATGGTATGCGGCTCTGGAGGAACGTATTGTCGACCTTTTGATCCCGTTCCGGACGTTCTCCTACTACAACCCGGAGCAGGAGGGCTCCGCCTCCCTCAAGGCCGTCCTCCCGAGTCTCACCGGGAAAGGCTACGAGGGAATGCCGATCGCTGATGGGGGTGCAGCTTCAAGGGAATATCTGCGGGTCACATACACGGCTGTCGCCGATGGCGACCGTGCATCGATCCGGAAGCAGCTCGAGGATTACTGCGGGTACGATACGATTGCGATGATCTCGGTTCTGAACGAGCTGGGCAAGTTGGTGAACGCGACCTGAAGGTCGCGCCTACCGACCATGATGCGGTATCGGTAGCCGCAAGCTTCAGCTTGCGGGATTCAGATCTGCACGATGACAATGGACACTATCATCACCATAAACGACCGGCTGGAGATTCCGTACTCGGAATTGAGCTTCAGATTTGCGCGGAGCGGGGGGCACGGCGGTCAGAACGTGAACAAGGTCGAAACGAAGGTCGAGCTGCTGTTCGATGTGGGGCGCTCGCCGAGCCTTTCCGAGGCTCAGCGCCGGCACATCATGACAAGGTTACAATCCCGTATAGACTCTGACGGGGTATTGAAGATCGTGGAACAGGATTCCCGCAGCCAGTGGCGAAACCGCGTGGAGGCGATGGAACGGTTCAAGGAATTGATCGGCGCAGCACTGAAACCGGTGAAGAAGAGAGTTCCCACGAAGATTCCCAGGCAGGACAGAGAGAAACGTCTCGAAGCGAAGAAACGGCGGGGAAGGCTGAAGCAACTTCGGAAATACGTAGAATAGAATTTAACGCAGCCTAAAGGCTGCGGCTACCAACCTCCTTCTCCATCCCTTTGAGCTTCTCCAGGAACTCCTCCGCTTCCCTCCCTTTTAATCCCTTCGTTTCGAGGTATTCAGCCGTCAGGCAGGAGGTATCGACCTTTCCCAGAAGCACATCAAGCTCCAGCCGGGAGAATCTTCCTGCTTTCAGGACGTAATCCTCGAACGCTTCCCATGCCACGGGCACGATTTTCTTCGTGATCTCAGCTACCGCCTCACCGTAAATCCGGATTTCATACTGCGCGTGCGCATCCATCCGGAGATGAAGAAAGTGGAACAGGTTGTGAAGATCGATCTTCCAGTACCACTCCGTATAGAGTGAAAGGGGAAGATGGATCCGTGCGAGCTCCCGCGCGATATCGTCCTCAAGCATCTTCGAATACTGCCCGTACGTTTTACCCTGGGCGGAAACGAGAATCTCGAGCACCTTCTCGCGAAGCTCCGCCGGGACCTCGTCGCCGCGTCCCTGCTTGTTCCGCCGGCTCTGCCGGTGGATCGCAACCGGCTCCGGAATATAGAACTCATCCTTCATCACTGAATACCGGCCGGAATACTCGTTGACATTCGCGGTCCTGTGCCTGATCCACTGGCGCGCCACAAAGATCGGAAGCTTGATGTGGAATTTCAGCTCGACCATCTCGAAGGGAGTGGTGTGCATGTGGCGCATCAGGTACCGGATCAATCCCCGGTCTTCGTTGACGCTCTTCGTCCCCTTCCCGTAGGAGACGCGGGCCGCCTGCACGATCGATTCGTCTCCGCCCATATAGTCGACGAGGCGGACAAAGCCCGCGTTGAGGCATTTGAACTCCTTGTCCATGATCTGTTCAGCGAGCGGATTGGTTACATGACCCATCTGTTGTGCCGGTGCGAAGTGTGATGATGAATGTACGTATATCATGAGAAAAAGTCCACGACTCTTTCTTCAGTTGTGTCGTGTTTTCATCTTTTACCGTCATCCCGGCATGTTTCAGGTCGGGATCTTTCTAAAAGAGTTGGAAGATGCTGACCTAAAGCATGTCAGCATGACGAGGTGGGGAGATAGACGGCCAAAAAGAGGCACCGCCCTTCCATAGGGTTCGTTGTATTTCCATCCAAGTTTCGCTATCTTTTCGTCATGATTAAGGTGGCGGTCGGCATTATCCTCCAGAACGGATCGACATCCCATTCCCGCCGCGTACTCCTCTGCCAGCGGACTCAAACCGCCAGATATGCGCTCAAGTGGGAGTTCCCGGGGGGCAAACTCGAGAATAACGAGCCCCTAGAAGAGTGCCTGCGGCGGGAGCTGCGCGAGGAACTGGGCATCGCCGCTGAGATCGGAACCCTTTTCCATCACCAGCAGGCGGTCTACCCCGACAGCGGCTCCTATCACGTCTTTTACTATCTCGTCAAGGGCTTCTCCGGAGAGATTGTCAACAAAGTCTTCGCGCGGTGGCAGTGGGTTCCACTGACGGAGCTCGAGCAGTATGACATTCTCGAGGGCAACCGGGACGTAGTCCGAAAATTGGCCGATCACTTTGGCCCCGCGTAGCCCAAAAAGCGTTTCCCCGGTCCGGCGTCGAATCTTGCAATGGTACCGTCGGAACGGCCGGAGTTTTCTCTGGCGGCGCACGACCGACCCCTACACGATCCTCGTCTCGGAAATCATGCTGCAGCAGACGCAGGCTGCCCGTGTCGAGGAAAAACTGCCGGGATTTTTGAAGTACTATCCGACGCTCGGCGCGCTCGCAAAGTCCACTACGGGAGATGTGATTCGCGCATGGCGCGGGATGGGTTATAACAATCGGGCCGTCCGCCTCCGCGATCTTGCGCGTGAAGTCGTCGATGATCACCGGGGCCGGTTGCCGGAGGATCCTGAACAACTCGACCTGCTTCCGGGAATCGGCCGGTATACGGCTCACGCGGTGGCCTGTTTTGCATTCCGAAAGAGTGTTCCTGTCGTGGATGTGAATATACACCGCCTGTTCTCACGTCTCTTCTGGCGGATGAAGGATTCGTCGGAGCGGAAAGACCCGGAGGCCGTCTGGGACCTCGCAGGGCGAATCATACCCCGGGATGCCTGGTCCTGGAACCAGTCGGTTATGGAGCTCGGATCGACAATCTGCACTGCGGGAAAGCCCGGATGCGCCCGCTGCCCTGTGAGGGAGTATTGCTCATCCGCCCATCTGGAAGTAGCACCTCTCCGGCGGGCAAAAGTTCATGTGGGAAAGCCCGAGCCGTCGTACAATGGAATTCCACGGCGGCTCTGGCGGGGCAGAATGGTCGAGGCGTTGCGCAATACAAACGGGGGGCGGTCAATGTCCCTCCATGAACTGGGAAAAGCAATTAAACCCGATTTCGCTCCGCAGGAAGTTGGCTGGTTGACAGAACTGGTCGACCGGCTCACGGAAGACGGAATCGTTCTGGCCGTCCGGTCACCGGGCAATTTGAGAGTCTCACTGTCGAACGAATGAAAAAGCGCCCCACTAAATCTTCCCCCGACGAACTTCGGGGAATGTTCGCAACACGGCGATCTGCGATCCGGAGCCGGCTTGCCGATTTCGCGAACGTACCCCGGCACGAGTATTTCTACGAACTCGTCTATTGCCTCCTCACTCCCCAATCGAGCGCGGTGAATGCGGGAAGAGCGGTGCTGGCGCTTCGGGAATCCGACCTTCAAAACCGTGCGTTCGACCCGGAGCCGCTTCTCCACCGGGAAGACTATTATATCCGCTTTCACAAGACCAAGGCGAAAAGCCTTCTCGAGATCAGAGAGAAGTACGGGATCGTGGCACAGCATCTCTCGAACGGGAGTACGAGCGTCGAACTCCGGGAATGGCTCGTGAAGAATGTGCGGGGCATGGGATGGAAAGAGGCTTCGCATTTTTTGCGGAACGTGGGGCACCGTGATTTGGCGATCCTCGACCGGCATATCCTGAAAAACCTCGTCCGATTCGGGGTGATCCGCCGCATTCCCGTCAGTCTCACGCCCAAGAGATACAAGGCGATAGAGAAACGGTTCCTGGCCTTTGCGCGCGACATCGAAATCTCAATGGATGAATTGGATCTCCTTTTCTGGAGCATGGAAACGGGAGAAATATTAAAATGACAACGGACCATCGATGAATGCGCTCGTGATCGGATCGGGAAGGATGGGCAGCGCTCTCGCACACGACCTTGCCAGGTCCGGGGGCGTGGAGCGGGTGATACTCGCCGACATCAACCTGGAGCGCGCGAGAGAGGTTGCCGGGAGAATCGGCAAGAATGTCGAACCCGTTCAGCTCGACACACGGTCGCCCGACCGGGTCGTCGAAACGATGAAACGAGTCGCGGTCGCCGTCGGAGCGACGAGCTACGGGCACAATGTCGGCCTTACCGAAGCCGCAATCCGGGCCGGCATCCATTTCTGCGACCTCGGCGGAAATATGGATGTGGTCTATCGACAGATGGCGCTCGATAAGGAAGCGAAGGCTGCCGGCGTGTGCATCATCCCGAATTGCGGTCTTGCACCCGGAATGGCGTGCGTCATCGCAGCCGGGGGCGCGGCCCGTTTCAGCTCCGTCGACGAGATCCATATACGAGTCGGAGGGTTGCCCCTTCACCCCCGTCCCCCGCTCAACTACCAGCTCGTCTTCTCCCCCGAGGGGTTGATCAACGAGTATATCGAGCCGGCGGAGGTCCTCCGGGACGGGCAACTCAAGAGCGTCGACTCGATGCTCGACCTCGAAGAGTTGGAGTTTCCGGCGCCGTTCGGCAAGCTGGAAGCGTTCAACACCTCGGGCGGCATCTCAACGCTGACCAGGATGTTTGCCGGGAAGGCGAAGCATCTCGATTACAAGACCATCCGGTACACGGGGCATTGCGAAAAGTTCAAGCTGCTTCTCGACCTCGGGTTTGCGAGTTCGGAGCCGATCATGGCGGGGCCCAATTTCCGGACAGCCCGCGAGATGTTCGAAGAGATGCTCCGGCGCAGGCTTCCCTCCAACGGTCCGGATGTGGTCCTCACGCGCGTGACGATCAAGGGATCGATGGGCAAGGAGCGGAAGGCACTTGCGTATGAGATGGTAGATTATTATGATGAAAAGGAGAAAATGACGTCGATGATGCGGACGACCGCATTCCCGACTTCGATCATCGCGCAAATGGCGGCCGGAGGGACAATCACGGCGCGGGGCGTTCAGCCGCCCGAACAGTGCGTACCGCTCGAGCCCTTTCTCAAAGAGCTGAGAGCGCGGAATATCGTGATCGCAGAGTCCCTTTCCTGATGAAGAGCCACAGTTGATTGTTGAACTTTTGACGAGAAGTCGCCGGAGCAACCTATGAAACGCCCGTTATCAGTCACCATCGTTACGAAAGACCCCGCGACTCAGCGCGAAATTCATAACCGCTTTGATGTCGAGACGTCGTTTCCGCGTCTGAGGTTGTGTGTGATCTTCCTCAGGGCGTTCTTCTCGACGCTTGGATGAAGAGGACCGCAGCCTGAAGGCTGCGGCTACCGCCTGTCATCCTGAGCGCAGCGAAGGATCTGGCGAGTCGAACTAGAAGATCCTTCGGTCGCTACGCTCCCTCAGGATGACAAACAAATTAAAGACCAACAACACGAATAACCCGAGTTAAAGTCTATGGCAGACACCAGCTCATTCGACATCGTCTCGATCGTCGACCTGCAGGAAGTCGACAATGCCCTTAACCAGGCGCGCAAGGAAATCATTCAACGGTACGACTTCAAGGGCTCCAAGTCCTCCCTCGAGCTCAAACCGAAGGAGTTTGAGATCGTCCTGATCTCCGACGACGATTTCAGGATGAAGGCGGTGGTCGACATCCTTCAGTCGAAATTCGTGAAACGCGGCGTCCCCCTCAAGGCGTTGACGTACGGGGAGATCGAGCCCGCGGCCGGTGGGACCGTCAGGCGGGTGATCAAGCTGCAAAACGGGATCGAAAAAGAAAACGCAAAGTTGATCCTCAAGATGATCAAGGATTCGAAATTGAAGGTCCAGGCGCAGATCATGGATGCGCAGGTGCGCGTGAGCGGTAAAAGCAAGGACGACCTCCAGGCGATCATGGCGCTTGTACGCGCGGCAAACCTCTCGTTCGCCGTCCAGTTTCAGAATTACCGGTAGCGATGCCGACCTGCCGGCGGCTGTGCCTCCTTCTTCTCCTGATCGTCCCTCTTCTCTCCCGGGCCCAGGAATCGGTCCCCGTGATTTTCAATCAGGCGCCCGCCCGGAATACGAGGATCGCAGCCATCACCACCGGCCAGACACTCTATTGCTCCGTCGGCGATCTTGCGAGGGCGTTCGAGCTCAGGTCCATCTTTAACGCGGAGACGGGACGCCTCGAACTGAGCGCAAAGCAATTTACGATCGTCCTGACCCCCGACAACCCCTTCATCACGATCCTCGACGAAAAGCGCAACGCAAACCTGCTGCAACTTCAAAAGAACGTCCTCCAGCCCGCGGGCGCGTTCTATGTGCCGATCGCCGAGTTCATCCCGGTCTTCGACGACATCATGCGTGAGAATGTGACCTTCAACCCATCTCGCCGGGAAATCGACGTCGGCCGGCTTGTGAGGATTTCACCCTTCGACATCTCCTCGGTCTCATTCGAACAGAAATCGAACGGGGATCTCATCCGGCTCCAGTGTTCGAAGAGGCTTCCGAACGCCGAAACCTGGTGCAAACCGATCGGCAGCGACACGTGGGTTTATGTGACCCTTGCCGACGGGCGGGCGGACGTCGCCTCCATCGAAGGCTTCCGGCCGAACGGGATTCTTAAGAAGGTGCTCGTGTTTCAATCTCCGACCTCTGTCCAGCTGACGTTCAAGCTGAAGGGAGAAATAAAGAGCGCCGAGCTGATCCCCGCGGAGGGGAGCGACGACCTTCTGATCGCCCTCCACCGCCCGACCGAAGAGGAGATCGCAGCGCGGAAGACACGGGACGTCGGGGGTAATCTCCAGCGCGAGCGGAACCGCTGGAAGCTCGACGTGCTCGTCATCGATGCCGGGCACGGAGGGGAAGACCCCGGCGCGCTCGGGGTGAGCCGCGTGAAGGAAAAGGATATCACGCTGGCAGTCGCGCTGAAACTCGGGCGTCTCATCGAGCGGAACCTGCGGGATGTACGCGTGGTCTACACCCGCACGACGGATCATTTTGTCGAGCTGGACCGGAGGGGGCAGATCGCGAACCAGGCGGGCGGGAAGCTCTTCATCAGCATCCATTGCAACTCGATGGCCCGAAAGCCAAGTCCGACGAACGGGTTCGAGATCTACCTGCTCCGGCCCGGAAAAACCGAGAATGCGCTCCGGATCGCCGAGCGCGAAAACGCGGTGGTCAAGTACGAACAGGGATACGAGCAGAGATATCAGAAGCTGACCGAGGAGAATTTCATTCTGCTCACGATGGCCCAGAGCGCCTACGTCAAGTACAGCGAGCAGTTTGCGGATATCCTTCACCACGAGATGGGGAAGGGAACAGGCCTCGACAATAACGGCGTCAAGCAGGCGGGCTTCTACGTCCTTGTGGGCGCTTCGATGCCGAACGTGCTGGTCGAAACCGCGTACCTCTCCAACAGGCACGACGAAAAGATCCTGAACAGCGACAAGGGGCAGCAGCGCATCGCGGAGTCGATCTTCAACGCCGTCAAGCGGTACAAGCGCGAGTATGAAAAGTCTCTGGAAGAGGGGAAGGACCCCGGGGCGGATCCCCAATAAGAGACCCCCATGCTGAAGAATTACCGCATATCGACCAAGCTCCTCTTCACGATCCTCCCCCTCCTTTTTCTCGCAGTGGGCACGAGCGCCTTCCTCAATAATCTCTACCAGGAACGCGACATGCTCGAGCAGGCGCAGGCCTCCGCGCAGACCTACGCCGAACTGATCCGCAAATCGCTCGTCGAACAGATGGTGACCCGCGAACGGATCGACGACGAATATCTTCAGCGGCTCAGCAGCGGGGGCGACCTGGACAGCCTTCATATTTGCTTCATGACCGACAGCCTCCACCTCCGGGAGATGTATCAGTCGGAAGAGCGCACCGAGCGCTTGCGGAAGAGAGAGATGCAGGCCCGGGCGCACTCTCAGGAGGAGGTCTGCGGCATCAACGAGACCGTCTACCGCCGCGAGGGCGACTCGTTCAGCGCCCTCGTCCCGTTCAAAGCGGTGGCCCGCTGCCAGCAATGTCATGCCGTGCAGCAGGGCCACGTGCTGGGCGTCGCGGCGATGAATATATCTCTCACGCGGATCACACAATCGATTCAGAGAAACTGGATCCGCTCCTTCGGGGTGTTCCTCGCTTTCACGGTTGTCGGAATCATCCTCAGCCTCCTTATCTACCGCCTCTTGATCGCACGGAGACTGAAGACGCTTGTCGAGGCCACAAAATCGATCGGAAGCGGCAATCTTGAGCGAAGCCTGTCGGACAACACCTCGAGCGACGAGCTGGGCGAATTGAGCACCGCATTCGATACCATGCGGCTGCGCTTGAAGAAAACCCAGGACGATCTGATTCACTCGGAGCGATTATCGACCATCGGGCAGATGGCGAGTTCGATCGTGCACGATTTCCGGACTCCGATGAGCACGATCAACCTCGCGATCGAATCGCTGGAGCACGGCAAGGGGTTCACACCCGAGAAGACACAGCTCTGGTACCGGATGATTCATGACGCCATCCGGAAAATGGTCACCATGGCGCAGGAATTGCTGGATTTCTCGCGCGGCGAGACTCATCTGAACAAGTCTGACACGCCGGTGGGGGATTTCGTCACACTGCTCGTCGACAGCGTGAAGGTGAACCTTGAACACGCCCGGGTCCGGCTGCACGTCAGGAACAATTGCTCCGGCAACGCCACGTTCGATGCGGAAAGACTCCACCGGGCTCTGGTGAATATCATCAACAACGCCCAGGATGCGATGCCGCAAGGGGGAGAGTTGCACCTGACCGTCGATCGTCACGACGGCACGATCAGGTTCACGATCACCGATAGCGGCAACGGCATCCCGCCCGAGATTCGCGACAGGATGTTTGAAGCGTTTGTGACCGCGGGAAAAAAGAAGGGGACGGGTCTCGGCCTGGCGATCACAAAACGGATCGTCGATCAGCACGGGGGGACTATAGAGGTTCAGAGCGAACCGGGGAAGGGCACCACCTTCGTGGTGTCGATACCGGGATGAAGATTATTCCAATCTCAGGAAAGGTTCTTCCATGACCCGACTGATCCTGTCGATACTGGCCGCATTCATCATTACCGCGGCGTTGTCAACCGGTGTCGATTTTGCGTTGGAAGCGGCCAAGATCTTTCCGCCGTACGGCGAACCCTTCACCGATACGGGGCTGGTGCTCCTGGCGAGCGCCTATCGCGCCGTGTTTCAAATATTCGGCGCCTATGTGGCAGCGATGATCGCGAGAGACAACGCGAAGAAATCTGTCTGGATCATCGGAATTCTTGGAACAATTTTCTGGCTTGCAGGTACGATTCTCAAGCCTCAGGCGGGACCGATCTGGTATGGAATACTCGGCGCTGCGCTGTCGCTTCCGACGACATTAACGGGGGGAAAGCTGTATGAAATTCGAACGAAGCGAACTTCGACGGCAGCGCCCAATTCGCGGGAGATTACCTCATAACTGCCATCTTTTTCACTTGTACATTTCTCCCTGCTATTAACCTGTAGAAGTACACACCGCTTGGCAATCCCGACGCGTTAAACGTCACCCGATAATGACCGGGCGACTGCACGTCACTCACCAGCATCCCGGCCTGTCTTCCGAGCAGATCATAAATGATCAGAGAGACCCGCGATCTCTCGCCGATCTCGTAGCCGATAAGAGTCGAAGGGTTGAACGGATTCGGATAATTTTGACCCAGGGCGAAATCCAAAGGCTTCAGAGTTTCATCGACTCCGGAAACACCCGCGAGCAGATTGTCATACCAAACATCGTCGATTGGAAAATTGAGGCTCCTCAACAACGGGCGCAAATCCTTGTCGAACGCATAGGACAACGCCGCTCCCATCAGAGTCGCGCGGAACGAGTCGGCCGCGGCCGTACTCTCCTGAGGAGCATACGCTTCCGACATCGACGTGTCAAACCGGCCCAGGAAACTCGTCAGGCGCTTCAGCGGTCCCCGGTAGCCGACTCCGAGCGATTCCGCCTGGGCACAGAATTCGTATGCGATCGTCATGAACGTTCCATAAGTTTCATCCGCCGGAGTCGCAGGATTGTTCCAGCTCGCAAATTTCCGGCCGCCTCCCAGATAATCCTCATATCCCTTCCGGACAACTCCAATCGATGAAATCAAACTCTGCTTGATATCGAACACGAGGTCGTTGCTCAATCCGTAAGCTTCGTATCCGTTCACGATCTCAAACCCGCAGCTGTGCTGAAATATCTGAGCCATGCTTTCCGAATAGATCGCGTTTGCGTTGCCGTCTATCTTCCCCCCGAAGAAATAGTTGCCGGGAAAGTTCAGAGTGAAATTGTGCCCCATCTCGTGAAAGAGGGAGGAATAATCCGGCGCCCCCGAGAGCATAGCATCCCCTGCTCCCAGGGCCACCGGGGTGGAGTACCAAATTGAGTATGCCCCTCCGGCGGATGGATCCCGTAGAACGTCCTGGTGGAAATCTCCGTCCGGAAGAAAGACATTGTCATTTATCAGGTCCATCTCAATGCTCGCAGCCGCTGATAAGACATACTCAAGCGACGGCCTTGGAATGGTTACGAAGAAACTGTCCCCGAAAAACGTAAGCGCGCTCGAGAAGCCATAGCCTTCCATCCGGCTCACGAGAGTCACCTGACTTGATGGAACATGCACTTCCGTCAGGCCGGGGAGCGCGACGGGGATGATCACCGGTGGAACAAATCGGGCCAGGCATTGGGCTGAGTCCGTGTTTCCCGTGGAATAGTGCGCAACAACCGTGACGATATGGTTGGCAGATCTCACCGCGTACGTGTGCACCTGGGGAAAAAATCCGGATGTCACCGTCCCGTCTCCCCATTTCCAGGTGAACGGCGTGCGTGGTCCCTGCAGATCGACTCCATTTACCCGTACCTGGCCTGTGACCGTGTCCACCGACTCCACCGAAACCGAGAGCGTATGAAGGGCGCCAAACAGATAGGGGCTATAATTGAACGAGGCGGGTTGACACCGTCCGGAAGATTGCCAGAGCAAGAGGAGGATGAAAACCGCACCCGCCGTGCCGACCCACCGTTTCAATCGCCGGTCCTGGGGCTGGAACAGAGGGCGATCAGATCGTGCAGTTGTGCGGATGCGAGACACATGCATGTGTCTGCGGCCCCATAGTAGATCTTGACTTCCTGATTCTTTTCAAGAATCATCCCTGTGGGGAACACGACGTTGTTCCTGTATCCTTCCGTCGTCTCGTAGAGGGCTTCCGGAGCGAGAAGCGGCTTCTTGCTCATGCCGACCACCTTCCGGGGATCAGCCAGATCCAGCAACATCACGCCCGCGGAATACCTCTTCTTCCATGTGAGCTCGAATCCGTCTCTCCCCCGCGTCGCGTCAAAGTCGCTCGCGTGAAAAACGGTCAGCCAGCCTTTCGAGGTCTTGACCGGCGGCGGTCCGGCGCCGAGCTTCTGATTTGAGAAGGGGACGTCCTCGACACCCAGGAGAAGTTCAGGATTTCCCCAGTAGACCAGATCGGGCGAATCGGATATCCAGATGTCGAACCGCTCCGGATATCCGGGCCTCCCGTAAATGGGAAACGGGCGCTCGAGCCGAACATACTTTCCACCGATCTTTTCCGGGAAGAGGACAAAATTCCTGTTATCCGGAGCGGCTACGGAAAGAACCTCGAACTTTTCAAAGTCGTCCGTCACGGCAATTCCTCCCCGTACCCCGTGCCGGGTATCCATCCCAAAGGTCATGTAACAGCGACCGTCGATGACCGTAAGTCTGGGGTCGTAGGTGTTGATGAACTCTCCTTTTTCCGCCCCGAAGGAACTATCAAAGCACGGCTTCGGCTCAACCTCCCACTCGATGCCGTCTTCGCTATGGGCCAACCCGAGCGAAACTCCCTCCCGGACGGTGTATTCGTCCGTCCGGATATCATTTCGGAAGACCATGACGTAGCGGCCCTTGAATCTGGTTACGCCGGCGTTGAGCACGAGGTCGGATTTGTACGGTACGTCGGCCGCTTTGAGGATCGGATTACTGGCGCATCGCGTGATGACCGGACTTGAGGTGAGCCGCCCGACCTGCGGTTCTTCGAAGAATTTCATCGCTGACCCCTTTTCTTTCCGCTCAGGTTGCGTTCCCGCCGCTCGGGCTCTTCGCTCCTCTGGACAGCTTCCAGAAGAAATAGGCGGGGGCCCCGCTGAGGACGATGACAACGCCGATGCCGGACTCCAGGGGCGCCCGGAAAAGTGTGTTGCCGACAACCGTGGCTGAGAGGAGAATGAAGAGGATCGGCGTGACCGGATATCCCCATACTTTATAAGGGCGGGGTGCATCCGGAAACTTCTTACGAAGGACGAAGATGCAATAGATGGCGATGCCAAGGAAGAGCCAATCCATGAAGACGACATAATTCATGATCTGCGCGAAGGTATCGCTGACGAGGACTATGACGGAAGCCCAGACGGCCTGCAATCCCAGTGAAACTGCGGGGGTCTTGTATTTGGGGTGGACCTTCGACAACGACTGAAAAAAGAGTCCGTCGTGGGACATCGCATAGTAGACACGGGGGGACACCATGATGATGGCGTTCGTTATCCCGAAAGAGGAGAGCATGACGAGCACCGAGACCATCGCTCCCCCCATCCGGCCCACGAGTTTTACCATGGTGTCCGAGGCGACAAACTTGGATGCCGCCATAGAGCCGACAGAGAGGACATTCACATACACGTAGTTCGTAAGGACATAAATGAGAACAACGATAATCGTTCCGATCAAAAGTGCAAGAGGGAGATTTCTTCTGGGGTTCTTGATCTCGCCGGCGACAAATCCGACGTTATACCAGCCGCCGTAGGTAAAAAGCGCAGAGACAAGGGCAAGGAGAAAGGTGCTCACAAAGGTCAGATCGACAGGAGCGTTGCCGCCGGTGAGCGGAAGAAAATTTTCGGTGTTCGCCGGGCTGAGTATCAGCCCTACTGCAATCAGCGCAAACAGCGCAATGATTTTGAACGCGGTGAAAAGGTTGAGGACGATGCTGCCGGGTTTGATCCCGATATAATTCACATACGTCAGGGTCAGGATCGTGAGTATCGCGATCGCCTTGATGAGCGCGGGCGCCATCGGAACAAAAAAACTGAGATACGTCACAAACGTAATCGCGACGAAGGCGATGGATCCCGAGGCAATCACCAGAAAAATTGTCCACCCGTACAGAAATGCGGCCAGGTTCCCCAGTCCCTCCTTCAAAAAAACGTAATGGCCCCCCGCACGAGGCATCAGAGCGCCCAATTCGCTATACGAAAGGGCGCCCGTAAACATCATCAACCCGCCCACCAGCCATATCAGGAGAACGAGACTTCCGCTATTCGGGAGGAGGGTCGCAGCGATCACCGCGGGAGCGATAAAAATGCCGCTTCCAATCGTATTTCCGACGACCACCATTACGGTGTCCCAGAGACCGAGCTCGCGCTTAAATTCGGTCTCCGTGGAGGTGAAATTATCGAGGATGTTTTGCCTTGATAATCCTGTCGAAGTCGTCTTCATGCCCTCGCCGGAAGCCTGGTTCATATCATTCACCCCCATTCTGATAGTCTTTCAGAATCCCATTTCTGAGCTCGAGCTGCCTTCTCGTCGCTCTCTCCGTCTCGACGACCGATGAATGTATGATCTTTCGCGTGCCAACCGGCAGGCGAAAGACTTTTTCCTTACCGAGCCTTGATACTTTTAATTCCAGGATGTCCCCCGGTTTCATCGTCCTCTCGACGTCGCGAAGCACCTGTTCGGAGGCAAGATCCCGCCCGTCTATGCTCAGGACATGATCGCCCTCGCGCAAGCCGGCTCCATATGCGCTTCCTGTTTTCAGAGGCCCCAGCACCTCGACTTTCCCTGTCAGCGTCCAACTGGGCTTCGTAGCGGTTGTCCACCATAACTTGCATCCGAGGTCGGTAGTGCTAACGCTGTCCACCCGCCATTTCAGGCCCGCGGCCGATAGAAGTGAATCATACGGAAATGACTTGGCCTTTTCGATATACTCGGTGAAAAATGGCCTGATATCCTTCTGGGCAACGGCGCTGCATATCATGCCGATCTGTTTTTCCCCCATCCCGCTCTCCCCTTCCCCGAACCAGACGTTCATGAACCGCATCACGTCGTCGAGTGAACGCCGGTTATCCGTGACGTCTCTTATTTTCAGGTCTATCATCCATCCCGGAAGGAGCCATACGCTCAATCCCTGCTGGACCTTGGGATTCCACACGTTCCAGCTGATATCTTCCCAGCTCAGCCAGCGATGCGCGGGGTTGTTTTCATATAAATCAATGATCTGAGCCAAATCTTTGTAAAAGTCCTCCTTCGTGATAAGTCCGCTCCTGGTAAGCACAACATCGGCGTAGTAAGCCGTGATGCCTTCGGAGAACCATACGGTCCGGGTGTGCACCGGTTTGGAATAATCGTAGACGTCGAACACCTTCGGATGAATCCGTTTTGCGTTCCACACATGGAAGAATTCGTGGGAGGTCGCCACTTTCAGCCAGGAATCATTCTTAAAGAATTCGGCCACCGGAGCGGAGATGGTCGTCGCATTGAGGTGTTCCAACCCGCCGGCGCCCCGCACGGCGGCATGATAGATTATCAGATACCGGTCTATCGGAGAGCCGCCCATGAGCTTGAATTCGGCCCCGACTATCGTTTGCAGCATGCCCGCAAGCTTGTCCATGTCGACGCTGTCGCTTCCCGCCAGAACCACCCCGACCCTGGTGGCATCGACCTGGAAATCTTTCCGTAGAAAATGACCCAGCTGGACGGGGCTGTCCACGAGGACATCGAAATCCGGAACAGTGTATCCATTCCCCTCCGGACCGGGTTTCATCGGCGTCGCAACCGCCCAATCCGCCGGAAAGTTGAATCTCACCGACTGTTCCACATTTCTCATGCCTCTTACTTGCGGAAATAGGGCCGCCCCGTTAAACCACCCGCAGACCGAGTCGAGGTAGGCCTGTGCAAATCCCAGGTTGGCGGCGGGGTCAATCGCCCTCACCCGATATTTAAGAATAACGACCCCCGCATTTTCCGATTCGATTACCCACCGGTTGACCGACACCTTCGTAACTGCCAGTCGGTGGAGTTTCCCGTCTTGAGCGGTCAGGCCTTCGACAAACTGGCCGTAGTTCCAGATCGTCGCATAACCCGGGGTCCATGCCGCCCAGTCCAATTCAGTTTTCTTCGACGGATGGCGAGTGAGACGACATTCCACCTCAAACACCTTCGGGCCGGGCTTCGGGACAGAAACAGTGAACTGAATCCGCGCGGTCTCCTTGCTCAACGCCATTGTGGCACAGACCCCGGCGAGGAGTGACAACCCCAGTTCACGTCCATGACCGGAGAAAATACGACGGAGAGATCCGAAGAGCCCCGCGCGTCCCCTTCCTGGAATGTTCATTTCTGCCCCGGCTCGTTAGTGAGATCGTGCTGAAGGCTCTTATACGCCCCGTCAAACACACCATCATCGACCGGGAAATCCCAGTGACGGAAATCATCACGCAGGTCTTTATGAGCCAACGCGCTGAAGAGCGCGGCGGTCAACGTCGACCGCGAGATGCGCAAATCAGCCGAGTCGTTTGCAACGCGCGAGTCGAGGACGGAAAGCGTCTCATTTTGAGGCCGCATGAGGCGGTAGAACTCTTTGAAGAAACCCCAGCCATGCGCGGCCCGCATTTCCAGAAACATTCCGTCTACGATATCCGGGTTTATCGCATGCAGGTCCGGTTTTAACTTGTACTTTTCCCATTGATCGATAAATCGCTTCCTGGTTTTCTCCCAATCCTTCCGTATGTCGGCCATGGCCTCTTTGGGAATTTCCCCGCTCACAGAATCGGACATGAACTGCTCATAGACAAACATCGCGGGCAGGGACGCCCAGGCTTCATAAAAAAGAATATTGAAAGGCAGAGGTCCCGGCGGCAACCCAACCGTCAGGGGATACAACTGTCTGAACCTTGCCGACGCGTTGCAGAAGTCGTGGCCCAGCTCGTGGAAATAGACAAACCAGGCCGGTTGTTTCCCCCACATTGCGGGCCCGAGATAGATCGGACTCCCTTCGATGGCAGCACCGCCATAGAAGGGATTGAAAATGTAACTCACAGAATCTCCGCAGAGCGGAACGATTCCTGAAAGCTCCTTCTCCAGCCGATAGGCCTCATCGGCGACGAGAATCAGCTTGTTGTCCCTGAGAACCGGCTCGAACGAGGAGGGGTACGTAAATGCAGACCGGTTACCCTTCGCGCTGCTCAGGCCGACAAGCGAGTCGCGGCGGACCTCAAAAGAAGCGAACCCCGAGTCCGGTGCCGCATCAACATAGTTCTTCCCATAGAACACGCGCGCGGACCATTCCAGCGACGACCAGGAGGAGCCCTCAAGCGAGAATCGAACCCACAATTTGTTCTGTGTCAGCTTCCAATCGAACACTCTGGAGGTCTCGCGCGGTGTTTCCGATCCTTCATGGTAGAGATACGTGTTCATACTGAACCAGGGGGAACCGTCCCAATGAGACAAATCGAACCTGATGATTTGCCGGGATGGGAGTTTCCGGCGGTCCATACCTCGTGCAATCCGGGGATCCGGACGCAAGACAAACTCGAACGCGCATGAATCTCCCGCCCGGTGAGGAATTTCCGCGGCGGTCTGCAATTCAAGCGTGAGAAGGGCTCCGCTTTGGCCGATCGATTCGGCGACGACATCCACCCAGGGAGGGAGGGCCGGTGACACATCTCCACGGGTATCCTTCATTAGTTGCGCGTCGCAAACTTCCCACATCAGGGAAAACAGAACTGCGGCTGCGGCGAGGGCTCTCATTCCAACTCACTCAATTCCAGCTTCAGCGAGCGGATCGCGTTGTTCCGGAAGATTCCCCGGAGGATGCGTTCGGCATCATCGCAGGACAACGATCCGATGCCGACTTTCTCGCTCAGAACTTCCACAACGGCTCTCCTGGCCATCAACCAGTGGCCGTGAACGCACTCCGCCCTGTGGGCATCTCCGCCCCACATCAGTTTGTTGTTGGGGACCAGATCGAGCCAGGAATGAAGAAACTGCTTCGTAAGCGTGAATGAGATCCACGGCAACCAGCAGAAATCCAGGAAGACGTTGGGGAAGGCCTTGGCAAGAACTCCGGTCTCATCGGCGAAAGGATATCCCCCGTGAAAGAGCATGAACCGGCATGCGGGGTACCGGAGGAAGACCCGGTTTAATCCCGCCGGGTTGGAATCATTCAACCTCACGGTATTCCAGGCGAGAAGACCGGTGTGGATCTGGATTGGCAGGTCCAATGCTATCGCTTTCCGGACAACAACGTGGAACATGAAATCCTCGACCGTTTTTTGCCTGCGCGGGTCAGGCTCAGCGCGTTGCCCAAATGCCCGTCTCGCATCGGCTTCAGAAACTTCCTCGTAGTCAAACCCCCTGTAGTAAGGAGTGACCGTCTTGAGCGCCACGGCGCCGTTGGTCTTAAACCCTTCAAGCTTTGAACCGACGAAACCCAGATAATCGTCGAAGTCCGTTATCAGGATGCCGTCCATCGAGCGTATCCTTTCCCCTCCGGCTTGAGAAGCCCCATACAGCAGGTAGTCGAATTTTATGGAGGGCAGGAAGAGGGAGGGATTCATGTTGAAACCATCCACGTCGTTTATCGCTTTTTCTATGTGCGTCTGTTCTTTGAGTATCCTTTCGGGCCACAGGGGGTCCTCATAGGCCTTCTTGATCGCCTCGTTAAGACCCCTCCAATTCGTATCGTCAATCGTCTTGATGTCGGTTTTGTAGACGGATCGAAGCCCCTCGACAATTCCTCTGTAGTAACCGGTGTTGACCACATTTGGGAGGTATCTTCTTACAATTTCCCATTTCCGCTCTTCATCGTTCTCCCCGGGATCCCACCCTGAGGGCGGCATCCCTGACGAAACAAGATCCGACCACAAGTAGAACGTGTTCCGGATGATGTCGAACAAATCCGCCTTTGGATATTGTTTGGCGGGAGTCCGTTCCATGTGCTCGTGCGTGTCGAGCAGCGGGAGCGCATCCGCCGCGCTATAGAGTCTCTTTTCTACGTCGTTCATCTGAGTTTTGATTGCACTACCGCTCTGAATCCGTGGAAGGGCATGGGGGGCCCGGGGCGGCACACGCGTGCGATTTGCCGGCCCTCACGGGGTTCTTTGCGGAGCACTCGCGGCTGAAGAGAGATCTGTCCGCCTGGAATGAGGAACCGATCTGCGCACCGGAGGGTTGCGTCAGGAGCCCACCTTGACGACGACTTTAATGGTCTCTTGATGAGAGTCCCTGCAGAGCTTGAGCCCGCGTTCAAGATCCGTGAGAGGTAAAGAGTGCGTAATCATCTCGTTCACTTTGAGCCTGCCCGATGCGACGAGCCCCTCCCCAAATCTAATAAGACGTCTGGAGATGTCAAAACCGGGTTCAAATCCGCGCATCGTGTAATTCTCGTTGCTGAGCCTCCTGATATTCACAGGCTGATCCTCGGTTGGGTGCCCGAACACCTGATAAATCCCGCCGCGCCTCAGAAGAGAGAGTCCCAGGTCGATGGCGTTTCCCTTTTTCCAGCGATGGTTTCCCATCGCATCAATGACAAAATCAACCTGTCCGAGGGTCTTTCTCATCTCTTCGAAGGCTGTTTGCTGGTCCTTCCCCAACAGGTTGAAAACGAAGTCTGCGCCCAGCTCCGACGACTTCCGCAACCTGAAATCAAAGACGTCGACCGCGCCGACAACCGCCGCCCCGAACAGTTTTGCTTCCTGCATGAGCAAGAGCCCCGTCGGCCCCTGTCCGAACACGACAACCACGTCGCCAATTTGCATACCGTTGTTATACATGCACCGGAGGGTGCCTCCGACCACCTCCATGACGGGCGCCGCCTTCTCGTCGAACGTATCGCTGAGTTTGACCGAAGCGAGCTTGTTAATCTTTACGGCGTTATACTCGCCGAATGCCCCGCTCATTTTCACCCAAAACGAGACCCGGTCGCCGAGACTCCACCCGTCGACTTCTTTCCCGATTTCAACGATCGATCCCGAGCATTCATGGCCGAGAACATGCGGATAGGGAGGGCAGGCCTCGGCCGGAAACGTGCCCTGCCAGATATGCACGTCGGTGGCGTTGCAAATCGAAGAATACCCCACCTTCAGAATGACTTCATCGGGGGCGCAGGACGGATCGGGCACGTCCTTGATGTGCAATTCTCCCGGCGATTCAATAATTGCTGCCTTCATTTTTCCGTCCATTCATGTGATTTTGGCTGGTGGGCCTTCACATACTCGAGTGCGTCCCGGAATGTCTCGACCAGAATGTCCGGGGGCACGTGGGGTTCCAAACAGATGTATCCATCGTAGCCGCCGGCCGAAAGCGCTTTGAGAAGGTTCTCAATATTGACGGCTCCCTCGCCCAAGGGGCAGCAAACATAATCTCCCGATTTGTCTTTCCATAAAAAATCATCCGGCGGAACCGGATGAATCCGGGGATCATACTTCATTCCGTTCTTTAAGTGCACATAGCCGATCCGCTCTTTGATCAGATGGTACGCGTACGGATACGCTTCCTCCCCCGCGAAGTAGAAATTGCACGGATCATAGGTAAGCTTGAACAGGGGCGAGCCGACGGCTTTGGCGATATCCAACACCGCCAGAGCCCGTCTTGTCGGATCGGTTCCGGTGACGTCAAACTCGTTCTCCAGGGTGATCCCGATCCCGGCTTTCTCAGCGTCTTCAAGACAGGGAGCGATGTTCGTTTTGTATCGCTGAACCGCCTCCTCCGGGGACCTTGAGGGATTCGCCCCAAAGTAGGTGTTGACCGAAGAGGCCCCCAGCCGCTTTGCGGCGAAGATGCTTTGACTGATGAGCTCCTGGCGCTCTTTTACATCGCCCGGAAGATTCATTTGCGTCCAGGTCGATACCACCACAGCCCGGAGATCCCGGCTCGAGAGTTCCTTCTCGACGAGCGAGAGCTCCTCCAGCTTGAAATTATGCGGCAACCAGAGCTCGAGATTCTTCACCTCAAGTTGATCCGCAACATCGAGGAGCTCCTTGAGGGGTCTGTGAGGAAACTCGGTTCCAGAAATCGCTATCCGGTCTGTCATTGCTTTACGTTCTCGTGTCCCCGTCTCTCTTCGTCTTTATAGGGAGAGAGTAATTTGAAATTGTTCCCGATATCCAAAGTCCTTCATTTGCACCGCGGCAAAACTAAAGCCCACAACCGAGCCCCCCACTGAAGCGTGAACGCTCGCCCCGACGGTCAAACCGTAGATATCGGTATGAAATCTGTACCCCATCATTGCCGAATAGAGATTGAGGTAGGTATATTCACCCGCCAGGTTGTATGTTTCACCGTTGTCGTTGAAGTATTCCAGGTTTCCAAGAACCGTCGCCCGGTGAAATTCGTTTTTCAGGAAATCGTATCCTGCCCCGGCCGAGAAGGAGGTCGGCAGGGAGACCGGTCTCGGGACCAGACCAACCTGCACCGTGGAGGTCTGCCAGTCGGGATATAATTGCTGGAGGGATTGGAGCTGGGCGCCTGAAATCTGTTTGTTCGCCCCGAAGTCCTTGATGACCATGCCGAGATGGAGCCGGTCGTTGTCATAAGCGAGCCCCAGATCGAAGGCCCATCCGTCGCTCACCAGGTCCCAGATTTGCTCATTGACATATTTCGCCGTTATTCCTGCGCTCACCCAATCCGTGATGCGCCTTGCATAGGAAGCGCTCAGGGCAAGGTCCCCGGCTGTGAAGGACCTCCCTGTCCCCTGCGGCTGATCCACCGTCGTTTCGTCCATTTGACCGAGGGCGACAATGTTCGCGCTGAAGCCGGCGAAATTGTTGTCTCCGAGGGGAAGAGAGACCGCAAGAAAATCCTGCTTGATGGAGGCGAACCAGGAATTGTAAAAGAAGAGGGCGCTCCGCTGTTCGTCTTTCGTTATGCCCGCAACATTCCAGAAGACGGCCTCGGGGCCGCTGACGGTGGCTGTCCCTGCGCCTGCTAGGGCCGTCTCGTGTGCTCCCACACCGATTTTCAGGAACTGGAAGCCCGATGTGCCGGCGTTGCTGCTGATCTGGCCCAGCGCCGGTGAAGCGATCGAAAGGAGCGTTGCCAGGGATATGGTGATGGTTCGAGCGCGCATCATCGGATCACCGCAAACCGGCCGGTCGTGGTGCCAAACGGCGAGGTGACATAGTAGACGTACACTCCCGTGGCGATTTTCTGATTGTTTCGAGTCTGGAAATTCCAATAGGCGGTGCCGGCCGACTGGTTTGTAAAGCCGCCCGGATAAGGACTGGAATGTTCTATCGTTTGCAGCAGATCCCCCGCCACGGTATAGATCCTGATCGTACATTCGCTGGGGAGGTTGATAAACTCGATTTTCTGATAATCATTGTCGAGATCCCAGGGAGCGCGCACGAGGTAGGGGTTTGGAACGACCTTGACAACAGAGAGATCGGTTTGATAGTTAACCTTGCTTCCATTCACCGTAAAAGTCACCACGTCCCCCGAATGCGGAGACGAGTAGCCGGAAAAAGCGACGAAAAGAGAATCCCCCGCCTGTATCGTGTGATGCACGTCCTGCACGAATATGAATCCGCCCGGAAGATAGAATTTGAAGCCGTTGGCCGAGGGATCCGGATTGCGTTTGAAACCCGGAGGGCTGTTCGACCACGTCCAGGAGGTATCACCGGTCTGGGGATCGACGGCGGGGGTGCCGACATAATTAGCGACCCCGTAGTCATACCCGAGGGTCCTCAGCGAAAATCCGAGCTGTACCCCCGCCGTCATATCGTAGACGTTCACAATCAGCGGGGTCACAAAATATATCAAGTAGGTGTGCGCCAGGAAGAAGGATGCGAGAGGCGGCTGACGGATGATCGCCGTCTGCGCGGTAAAATAGTCGCCGGTGAAGTCGGTGGCGGCTGTCAACACCGTTTGAGGCCTGGGCGACCTAAAGGATGCGGATTCGATGTCATTTCCCACCAGGACCGGTCCGGTAAACTTGAGCTCCATTCCATTGAAGAAATCCGAGGCGACCGTCGCGGGGGGCTCCGTAATCGGAAAATTCATCGTCGTCGCGACGGTGTCTCCCGTCGAAGCATCCACGACATAGATATTCGGGCCCTGAACTGCCGAAGCCAGATCGATCCGAATATCGGGGGGGCTTCCAAATTCAAGTTTGTAGGGCCCGCTCTTCACTTTGTCAACCACGAGGAAATCTGCGGCCACGGTCAGCCGCAAGCTCCCTGAGTCCCTTGAACTCACGTGATAGTTGCTCAAACCGGGCGTGGTATAATTAGAAGCGGGTGGTTGGGGAACCGCGGCGTTGAAATTCACTCCGAAGATCATGCCTGTCTCCAACGGGGCAACGACCTCATAAGCGATATCACCGTAATGGCCGGGAGGATATTCTCCCCTGGCATACGCAGTGACGCTATAGAATACATTCTTGCCGTCCGTGAGCCCCCGGTCTATGTAGGAATGCGCCAGCCCCGAGTTCCTGCCGATCGGTCTTCCCAGGTCATCGCGATCGACCAGATCCCAGTCGCCCAGAAGCTGGAACGTGCCGTTCACCCCGGACGTACTCTTATAGAGCCGATAGCCCTCGAAGTTATGCGGATCTGTGTTGGGCAACGCAGTGACCGGTTCTACGCTTTGTTCGCTGGAAGCATCCCACGTTACGACCATCTTCCCGTCCTCGGGGAGCAGCGTCAGGTGTGGAAGGCTGGGCGGTTGAGGAAAGAGGAAGTCGTGATGGTAAATGTAAACCGCGTTGGAAGCGACTTTCCTGAGCTGGTTGGGATAGACAGCCGCGGTGCCCTTGAGGGACGCGTCGAAATACCAGTCGGGCTCCGCGAAACATACGGCCATGATGAATTGGACCGAGTCCCCGTAGGCGAGTGTAAACGGACCGTTGCTCATCAACATTCGTTTATCCCCCGGCTCGCCGTCGACGGTATCCCTTTGGCCCGACGCCAGGAGATCGTACCATTGTTCGTCGTTATTGGGGCTGAGTTCGCTCGACCACCGGACGTAGGAATGCAATACCCCCTCGCCGGTTGCGGTGTCTTTGACGGGCCCGTCAAGAAACTGCACGCCCACCAAACCGGGAGGGTACGGCAACGTCAGTTCATAGGCTGAAAGTTGGGCCGCGCTGTAGAGAAAACCAAAGTTCAGATCAGGAAACGCGCCGCAGAAGTCATTCGTCGGATCGCCGATATCGGCATCGATCGCAGTCCCGATGTACGCGTTTTGCCAGGTTTTATGGTCCGGACGGATATTCTTTATCGTGTATTTGAAAAATACAATGTCCTGAACGTCGCGAAAACTGCTGCTCCAGGAATACGTTTGTGTGGTGACGAGCGCGCCCAGAGGAAGCGCTCCTGCGAATTTATGCGACGGGTCGAGGTCGTTACACTGGCTCCACGAATCCATCTGCGAGATCGCTTTCGCAGTACCGTCCGAATTATATCCAAAAGGCCAGGGGGGAAGATTGGGATCGGGATAATCGCTGCTGAGGTAAACCCTCTTCGTAGGGTCCGAATACCCGGGTTCGTTTGGCGGCGCGCCGGGAACCATCTCTGTCTGAATATTTGTGGGATTGTAGCCGATCGCAACCGATTTGACGCTGTCGACCAGCGCTCCGACCCAGACTCCTCCGCCAAAAATATATCCGCACTTTGTCCCTTGCGGCCACCTGGTGCCTCCGGGAACATTGTACGCCGGATCATATCCAAACCGGCCGTCGTTCGTGATCGGCATTTCGTAGCGTCCGTAGATGTACTTCAGGGTGTAGATGTCGATTTGATCCGTAACGGGCTTCTTCTTCGCGCCACCGGAAGCTTCCCGGGACGCCGGAAGAATGGAAGCGATAGCGAGGAGCATTAGCCCCCGGGAAAGCGCGATGTTCAGACGGGCGACCCGGCTCTTGCGGGGATTTTCACCGCCCGGTTTTCTCTCTTGAGGGTTCATTCCAGACTCAATTCGATTCCAAAGAGCGCCCTTCTGGGTAGGGCGTAATTCGGCATGAAACCAAGCATATCCTGCTGGAGCCTTTGGTAGGCGGCAAACCTTTCCTGTGGTGAGAGGATCCCGTCATGATTTGAATCCGCCACTTTTGAATAGAGGGGGCTCGTTGACGGATATGACTCCGGAGAGATGGCGCCGGGCGTGATCAGGTACATCGGACTGTCCGCATTTCCGGATCCCTTGAAAACGGCGAACGGTGTATTCAGGTTGAACACGTTGTAGATGTTTGCGAAGATTCCGATCTTGATTCCGCTCCAGCCGAGAAAGTCCTTGTGGATTCTCATGTCAAAACTGGCCGTGGCCGGGAAGCTCGCGGAGTTGTACTGATCGCTCGTCAGGGTCATGAAAAAAGACGTGAGCGGCGTGTAGGGCGTGCCGCTCTGATAGTTACCCGTCAGATTGATTCCAAACCCGGAAAGCACTTTGCTTCCGAACAAGTCCGGACCTTCCCCGATAGGGACGTTGAAGTCGAGCACCAGATTGACCACATGTCGCCGGTCAAAAGCCATCGGCCTCAAATCCTCCGGATAGAGCGGCTGATAGCCGAGAGACTTCGCAAATGTCGCTGCGGTGATGGGATAGCGGGAGAGTTCCGAGACGTCTGACGAGGTGCCGTTGGCGTACGACAGAGTGTAGTTGAGAGTTCCCGAGACCCAGTCGCCGTACCTCTTCCTCAACGACAGTTCCGCGCCGTAGGAATTTCCGTATTCCTTGTTCTGATCCTGAAAGAACCATCTCAGGTTCGGACCCAGGACTTCCCGGTACCCCTCAAGATAAAACATACTCTTGTTAAATGCGGTGGCATCGAACGCCAGGTCGTCCCTCAACAGCCAGGAGAGCCCCAGTTCGTAAGAGGTGGTCCTCTGGGCGGCGATGTTCGGATTCCCCTGGTTCACGTCGGCCTGGTTGAAATTGTTCCAGAGGTGGCTGAACATGCTCGTCATGGAGGGGCGCGAAAAGAATTGTCCGTAGTTAAACCGCAAGACAATGCGGTCTGTGATCGGGAATGCAATGCCGACCCGCGGGCTCAATTGAGACTCCGGTTCCGAAAAGGCTCTCGCTTGAAGAAATGGATCCGCCTGGGAAGGATCGATCGGGTTTATCCTATACTCCGTCCGGGCGTTGTAGTGATCGTAGCGCAGGCCCAGATTGATGTACATCCCCTGATAGCGCAACTGGTACTGCACATAGGCGGCGGTTGTGATCGGAGTATACCCGGTCCCGAGATCGTTGCCGTCCGTCACCGAGAGTCCGGACCCGCCCGGTGATTTCTCGTAGAAGTCGATCACCGGATAGCTTACCCCGACGCCGTTAAACGTCCCCATGCCGCCTATCACGAACCTGTTGACCCGTTGTTGAACAATTTCGAACCCCGCTTTCAATTCATGGTCAGTCGAAAACTGCGTCGTCAGATCGAAGCGCGCCGATAATTGTCTGTTCTTATCGTGTTCGTAGAAATCGTTGTCGCCGGCATAGACAAAATTCTGGAAATAATCCGCATCGATGGTGTTCAGGATTCCGCCGGGGACCCCGTACGGGTTGTTCACCGAGACGGAGTCTCCGCTCCGCACCGCGAGCACATCCGCCGGTCCCTGGCTGTCCCTCCATTGCCACTTCGAATAAGTGCCGGGGTTCCCGGGAATGTGATAATCGGTATTCAGGAAGGGCGTCCGAAACTTGAAATCCTGCGTCCAGGGCGTTGAAATTCCGATTTGATTGCCCGACCACTGGCTTCTGTCCAACTCACCCTGAATATGATCATAGTCGAGGTAGCCGACCGTCAGCGTGTAAAACGCCTTATCACTCACCGTGTGATCCAGGGAGGCCGCAACATATCTCGCCTTGTCAAATGTCGCTCCCAACCGGTCCAGCTGGTTGGGGTCGGAACCGAACTGCCAGTAGGGGCTGTAATTCTGCGACTGATTCCTGTCGAGCGAGCCCAACAGATGCAGCTCGATGCTGCTCCCGACCGGAACCTTCAGCTTCGCGTTCAGCTTGTAGTTCTGTGCGCCGGCGTGAGGCGCCCTCCCGAGGTTCGTCCCATCCGGAGCGATGACCTCCCTTCTCGTATGGAGATCCTGTGTATTCAGGTAACCGGTCAGGAAAAAGTGCACCGGTTCGATGAGCGGTCCCCCGAAGGTTGCGTCCCAGATGTTCTGGTTGTTGTAGAGCTGCGTTGAGGTCAGGGGTTTGTCGGTCATGTACCGGAGTGAGCCGCCCAGCCTGGGCCCCCCGTCCTTTGTGGTCACATTCATGATCCCGCCCAGCGCATTTCCGTACTCGGCAGAAAAGCCGCCGGTCTGCACGGACACGTCCTGAACGGCATCCTTATTGATGTCTATCATCAGGGTGTTGTTGATGGGATTGGTCACCGGTATTCCGTCGACGATGTACTGTACCTCGGTCGCCCTCGCCCCCCGCACGTAAAACTGCCCGTTGAATGTGGAGACTCCGGGAAGCGTGCTCAGCGTCGACTGAATCGATTCGGTGGGCCGGTTCTTAATGTCCTGCGCCGAGACCGTTACCTGGGAGGCGGAGACATCCTGCCGAATGAGGGGAACCCTTGCGACTTCGACAAGCGTCACCGGTATATCGACGGCGCTTTCTTCAAGGTCGACGTTGATCTCCGACGCATTGTCCTGAACAACCGTCACATTCTTCACCTCGATCCCCGAATAGCCGACATAACTCACCTTGACCGAGTAGACGTTCGGAGGGACTTTGAGGATGACGTATTCTCCCTTGACGTCCGTGAGCGCTCCCAGGTTTGTCCCCTCCACGCGGACGATCGCTCCGACAAGGGGCTCGTGCGATTTCTTGTCCCTCACGAGGCCTCTTATTCTTCCGTAGATGTCGGCGTAGGCAGTATCGCCCAGCGAGACCGCCAATGAGGCAAACAGGAGGATGAGAGTCCAACGTTTCGTCTTAGATCCCATTCGTGTGCTTTTTCGGAGAGATCCCATGGGTTGTGAAAAATGGACTTTGTGGGCGGAGGGAGAGCACCGCCCACATCGTCCGTTCCCCGGAGGCACCGGGAGTTGCCGGCCGGGGAATGTTACTTAATCAGGAGTGATTTCCTCACCGCCGAATAAGGTCCGGCCTGTACCCTGACCATATAGAGCCCGGAGGGATATGCCGATCCGTCCCACGTCGCCCGGTAGGTACCGGCGCCCATCGTTTTGTCGACGAGCGTTTCAACGGACCTGCCAAGGAAATCGTATATCTGAATTTTTACATCGAGCTGTTTCGGCAGGGTAAATGTTATCACAGTGCTGGGATTGAAAGGATTTGGATAGTTCTGACTCACCTCGAACGTCCGGGGTTTGGCGCCCAACACTTCATGAACGCCGGTTGCAAACCCCGCGAACACCGTCTTTGAGTGCGCGTAGACTGAATCATCCGTGGGATAATTCGTAATCGCTTTCAGAGCGGTATAGATATCCCCCCCGGTGATCGCGTCTATGGCTCCCGCCTGTGAACTGGCGATATTCTGATACCAGAACTTGCGTGTGCTGTCCGGTGAGTTGTAGCTCATGCCATCTATCAGGATCGGCTTGACCAGGGCTCCCAGAGCGTCTCCGGCCGTCGTATCCGTCGGCAACAGGATTGTCGCCGGAAAGGAATTCCACATGCTCATCGTCCAGCTCAAATTCGTCCCGACTTTGCTGATAAGGAATCCCGTCATGATCTGGGGATTCAGGTCGAACGCATCTCCCGAGAAGGAAGAATAGGCGGCCTGAGCCTGTGACACCTCGGACGCCGCCGCCGCCTGCAGGTTCGGATCCGTGGATTGAGATCCCAGGTAGGCCGTCAGGAGGTTGAGGTATGCGTTGCCCAGAAGGGCCTTGAAGGTCTGCTGATGGTTTATCGCCCAGAGCAATCCGTGGTTGTAATCGTACGTCGTGTCGAACCACGCCTGAGTCGAACCCGCAATCGGTCTCGCCGTGCCGGGCTGAGTCTGGAACATTATTCTGTAGCCCGCCTTGAGTTCCGATACGGTCTGAAACACCGCGCCCTGAAGCATCGCCCAATAATTCGGGGTCGGAGTCCAGTCGCCGCCCGGTATATACGTCGTGAACGTGTTGTACGGCTTCCCGTTATACGTGAATACGGGGTACTCGGTAAACGGGTTGTAGGTGACGGTATACTTGATGTTCTCACTGATGGGCCCGATCGAGGAGCTGACGATCCCGACGACATTATCCAGTGTTCCGATAATATTGAGCGAATCTGCCGTCGGTTTGTAAGGATGTGGAATCTTCAATTTGCTCGAGACGCCTTGAATTGTGTCAAGGGGTGTCACCGCGCCCGGATTGAAAGAATAGAGCCCCACGCTGTCAACCTGGTCTCCCGGATTATAGGGATCCGTCCAGATATAGCCGGTGAGCCAATAGCCGTTCACATCAAACGAAATATCGGACAAGCCGAGACCTATCAGGCTCATTTTATACTCAAGCGCCGAATCCCCGACCACGCGTGCCGGCGTCGTGGCGGTGAACCGGAAGCTCTGATTGGCATCGTTCCAGAGTCCGAAGACCTCCATCATCCAGGTCCCGATGCCCGCCCAATCATTGAAGGTGAGGTTGGTCTCCGAGCCGACCCGTCCGCCTCCTTGTTGCCCCGTGCCGAAATTGTCGTCGAAATCGATGAAGAACGTATTTCCCGCGTGAATCGCAGGGCGGCTGCTCACAGGTCCGACGAAGTTAATCCGGACGGTCAGGCTGTCCCCATCCTGATAAAAACAAAGTGATTTATAAGCCGCCCATCCCGGAAGGGCCGCCCTGGTTGGATTGGATGGCTGCGGAATGCACGACTCCTGCGCCCGGCCGATTGTGACCGACATGCACAGGGATGCCAAGACGAACAACATATATCGCTTTTCCATGCTGCTTGACCCTTTCGTGGTTTATTCGGTTGATGAATAACGCGTGAAAATTTCTCTGAGTACCGCAGCGCGTTGCAATATGCATGCCACAGACCGCGTTCCGAAAATGTCGTGATTCCCGTTCATATCTCATACGCACCCGGACCGCAGCGCCGGCGATTTCAAAATGAATTTCACTCTTCCAAAAATGAAATTGCCGTGAGGGGAAGCGCGTGTACTTGACATCGTCGCACACCCGCCTTATATTGAAGAGAGCCAGCCAACATTTCATCCGGTACCCTGATCGAACTTTCGTTCCCCTTTTGTGAAAAGAACCGGTAGAGCTATCGCACGCGAGTACCAGTTGGAGGATGCGGGAATCGAGCTGCACATTCCCGGCGGCGAATCGTATGCAACCACCGTATGGGACGCCGATTTTTTCAAGCGGGTGCACGCCCCCGCGCTTCCGGAGGCTCTTGAAGGATTCCTCAGGCAGCTGAACCACTGGTTGCCATCCCGTCACATCGCACTCTATGTGTTGCAACGAGGCCATCTTTCCTTGTTGATCTCGTGCGATGAGGCGGTCCGGTGCGGTTATATTGAGAAGATTCAATACCTGCAACTGCAGGAGGAGTTTCAGAAGGATATCGTCTTCGATTCGGGCCTCGCAATGGAACGTTTTTTTCGAGTTCCGCCGGGCGGGCACGTGACGTTCGCGCCGTTGAGGCTCGAGAACGTCGTCAAGGGAGTCGCGGTCTTTGTTCAGGAGGAGGAGGGCCGGCCTTCTCCGCATGCCATTGATTCGTTGAGCCCGAGCATGACAAGCATCGCCGCGCTTCTCTCCTCGGTGGACTTGCTCGACAGGGAGCAACGGCGCCTCTCCCTTCTGAGCGTCATAAGCAAGATATCCGAACGCGTTGAAATGCTGGTTGAGGAGGGGCGGCTGTATAAGGATATCGTCAATCTCATCCAGAAGTACTTCGGCTATGACCACGTCGCAATTTACACGCTGGAAAAGAACGAAGCGGCCCTGGTCCTGAGGGCAAAGGCGGGCAAATTCAACAAGATAATTCCCCGGGATCAGATTATTCCCCTGGGACAGGGGATCATCAGCTGGGTTGTCAAACACGACAAGACCCTCCTTTCGAACAACGTCCGCAACAACCCCTTTTTCCTGAATTGGACGCCGGACCTGATCACGACCGAGGCAGAACTCTGTGTTCCCGTTCATGTCGATAAACAAATCATCGGCGTCCTGAATATCGAGCACCGGGAATCTCTCTATTTCGACAAGGACGACACCGATTCAATGGAGCTTCTGGCCGACAGGATCGGGATCGCCATTTATAATTCCCGGCTCTACTCAAACCTGCAGAGGAGCAACGCGCATTTGCAGGAGATCGTTTCGTCGATGGGACAGGGTCTGATGGTGGTGAACCTCAAATCAAACATCGATTGGGTCAACGAAACCATGGAGAAGTGGGGTTACGGCGATCTCGTCGGATCCCCGTTCAGCGCCTTGTTCAAGACAGATCCCCAACGGCTCAAGAGCGATCTCATTCAGCGCACGCTCGCCGAAGGCACGATCCATCGCGAGGTCGTCAAGGGCCGTAACGACCGCTATATCGTCGTGATCACCGCACCCGTCCTGGACGGTGTGGGACAGCCGGCCCGGGTCCTTGCGGTCATCGACGATATCACCGCCTCTGTGCAAAGCCAGTCCGAGCTGCAGCGCGCGAAGCAGGAACTCGAGGCGGCACAGCGCCTGAACAGCCTCGGCGAGCTCGCGGCAAGTATCGCTCACGAGATCCGGAACCCGCTGAACGCGATGATCCAGGCTGTGGATATTCTCGAAATCGATCCGGAATTGCCCGGCTCACAGAAGCGGCTGCTGAACGTGCTGAAGGAAGAGAGCAAGAGCCTGAATGAGATTCTCAGTTCCTACCTTTCCCGGGCCCGCTTTAAAGAATCCTATTTTGACCTCTGGGACCTCGAGACAATCGTCAGGCAGGTTGTCTCTCTCCTGAGCATCGACGCCTCGCTGGCAGAGCGCATCAGGTTCATCGTCGACCTGCCGGGATCTCTTCCCCCGCTCAGGCTGGATGCTACTTCCATTAAGCAGCTGTTCCTCAACCTGTTTCTCAATGCGATCGATTCCATCGAGGGGCCGGGAGAAGTGAGAGTCGCCGCCGGCCAGGCGGGCCGGACAATTCGTGTCCAGGTCAGCGATACCGGCTGCGGCATCGCGGCCGGTGTTCTCCCAAAAATCTTCGACCCATTCTTCACGACAAAGGACCGGGGCACGGGGCTGGGACTCGCCGTGGTGAAAAGAATAGTGGAACGCCACGGGTGGGATATTGAAGTGCAAAGCAAACAGCTGGCGGGCACGCAGTTCACGTTGATCGTTCCGAGTAATGCGGGGGTGGCCTGATGGCGAGGATCCTCGTTGCGGACGACCATGAAAACACCTGCATCACGCTGGGAACCATCCTGAGGAATGACGGTCATGAAGTCAAGGCCGTCCGGTCGGGGCGCGCGGCCATACACCAGGTCGAGCACGGGACGTTCGACTTGGTGCTGACAGATTTGAAGCTTGGCGACATCGACGGGATCAGGGTGCTGGGCGTGATCCGCGAAATTTCGCCGGACACTCCTGTGGTGCTGATGACCGCGTTCGGTACGATCGATTCAACGGTCAAGGCGATGAAATTGGGGGCCACCGATTACCTGACCAAACCCATCCAGGGAAACCAGATACTGGCGGTGGTGAACAACATTCTTTCGAGTGCGAACAGATCGGTCCGCAAATCGGGGGACCTGCCGAAATGCGACGAGGACGATAAACTGCCGACCATGATCGGCCAACACCCCTCTATCCTTGCCGTGTCAAGAGTCATCAAAGAAATGTCCCGGGTGGATATCCCCGTGCTCATCCTCGGAGAAAGCGGCACGGGGAAGGAACTGGTCGCCAGATCCATCCACAAGCTGAGCCAGCGGTCGCAAAAGCCCTACGTGGCCATCAACTGTGCAACTCTGCCCGACAACCTGCAGGAGAGCGAGCTTTTTGGGCACGTGAAGGGGGCATTCACCGGAGCGGTGGACAACAAGGTCGGGCTGTTTGAAGAGGCAAACGGCGGCACGATCCTCCTCGATGAGATCGGTGAGATGAATCTGGGAACGCAGGCGAAACTGTTACGCGTGCTCGAGGATGGCGAGGTCCGCCGGGTTGGAGGGAGCGGAATCATTCATGTCGACACCCGGGTGTTATCGAGCACGAACGAGAACTTGTCGAACCTGATCAAAGCAAACAAGTTCCGGGAAGATCTCTACTTCAGGCTCAACGTCATAAGCATCCTGTTGCCGCCGTTGCGGGAGAGAATGAGCGACCTGCCGGAGCTGGTGATGCATTTCATCACGAAATTCGGATCGAAATACCATCGTAACGTCAAAGGGATAACAGCGCAAGCGCTGGAGAGATTGAAGACGTACGACTGGCCGGGCAATATCCGGGAGCTTGAGAACACTCTCAAGGGCGCCGTCATCCTCAGCAAATCGGACAGAATCGACATCGGGGACCTGGGACAGATCGAAAAAAACCATGTCGACCGGGGTGCGTCGCGTTCAATTGTTGACGCGGAGAGAAGGCTTATCCTGCAGACACTTGAAGAGACGAGCTGGAATAATAACCTGGCAGCAATAAAACTGGGGATGAGTCCCACCACCCTTTGGCGAAGGATGAAAAAGTTCGGATTGAAAGACCCGCGCTGAGCTCCCGCTTTTCCGGTTGGCGCCCGGCAGCGCCGGGCTAGGCAATCTCCGGCTCGAGGATACGCGCAGGCTCGACCGGGGCGGGGGCGGCTTTCTTCGAAGGCACTGCGTTCCACAGACTCAGCATGAGCACCGCCCCTATGACGGCGAATCCGATCATGCTCGGCCCCCAGGTTCCCCATCCCCACTTCTCAAGCATCCACCCCATCCCTGATCCGACCGCTGCGCCGCCGACGTATTGCATCCCGTCGAACATGCCCGTGGCGGTGGCAGCCGCGCGTTTCCCGCCGAAATCCATCGACGCGGTACCCGAAAGCATCGAGTGAACCATGCTGATCGCCAGCGAGTTCAGTACGAACGCCGCGATGATCCAGTTGAATCCCGGTGCAATCCAGACGACGGCAAGGCAGATGATCTGAAGGGTGTATCCGATAAACGCGACGGGGGGACGGCGGGACCGGAACAGCCAATCGGAGAGCATGCCGGCGGCAAACGCTCCGGCTATTCCCGCGGCGACAACGATGAAAGCGCCTGTCTGGAACACCGTCGAGTTCAGAGCGAGGTGCTGCGCCTCCTGCATGTAGCGCGGGAACCACTGCTCGAATCCGTGCCTCACGAAACCGGTGCAGAACTCCGCTCCCGCGATGGTGACCGTGATCGGATTCGTGAAGACCTTCTTGAAGAGATACTTAAGGCTGACTTTCTCCGTGTCGCCGCTTGACGCATCTTCGGTATCGAGGACCGGATGGCCCGCCTCTTCCGGCGCGTCACGAACGAACCGGTAGGTCAACAACCCCATCACCAGCATGATTGCGGAGGGGATGAAGAACACCCACTGCCATGGAAGGACCGCGACCGCGACACCGCCGACGACGAAAATGAGCGCCCGTCCTCCCTGAATCATCGACCCGAAGATCGCCGAAAATGTTCCCCTCTCGCGAATGTGAAACCAGCTGGAATTTACCTTGATGAGTGCGAGCGCACTGTAGGATTGAAAGTACGCGTTCAGCGCCCACGCCGTCGCAAAGTACCCAAGAAGGAGAGAGCCTGTTCCAAGCACGCCCAGATATGCGCCGAGCCCGAAAGCGACGTTGAAGACAACGGATCCAAACACTCCGATGAGCATGGCCCGGCGGCCCCCTATCTTATCGGCGATGAATCCGTTAAAAAGCGCTGAGAATCCGTAGACGGTCAATGCGGCTGTGATGATCGTCCCGACCTGAGCTTTGTCCCAGCCGAATGTGTCGGAGAGAGTTTTGTTCGCGAAAGAAAGATTGTACCTGCCCATGTACATTGCCGAGTAGGTCAATCCAAGGGTCAACCAGTTAAGCGCGCGCCGGCGCCGGAAGTCCGGGCTGTGAACCGGGCGGTTACGGGAGACCCGTGATTCGATTCGCATAAACATAGTTGTAATTGCTGAGACGGGACTGCGGAGAGACGAAGACAAAACGTGAAAAAGACCCCCCTAACTTACCAGTTCTCCCTTTCAAAGGCAAGTTATGAAATTGTTAACCTCGATATTGCGGTGTGGCTCGAATTAAGGGTTTTCGGGGGAAGAGCTGTGAACCAGGCGATCGAATTGTCCTATCAGACGTTCGTAAAGCCGAAGCTCTACGATTTGCCTGAGAAAGGGGTGGCGGCATCTGGTTCCAGGACGTAGATGACCCAGGGGGCGATCCTGGTCTCACTTATCCAATTGTATGGTTCAGTTTGCTTCCCCAGTGGCCTGTAGGTGCCGGCCGGCGCCAACCCCGCGAGTTTATATGTTTCGAGGTAGTCCTGATCCGTCCAGATGATGTCCTCAACCGGACGGCGGTCATCCACATCGAGCATCACAACAAATACTTTCTCTCCGGTTTTCGCCGTGCGGTTCCCCGGAAAATCCTTCGTGGAGAACGATGTCCATTCGTTGACATAGATCTCCGGCGAAGAAACCACACTTACGATACGCCCGCTTCGATTGAGCAATCGCTTCAGGGACTTGAACAGCAGAACCTTCCTCTCCATCGTGGGGACATTGTCGAAGGTGAATGCCGGCAATACCAAATCATAGGCGTTTGCCTCAAACCCGTCGAGGTTGCCATCTGTAACAAGGCGATACTCTCCGTCCGGGTCGCGTTTCCGGGCCAGTGTGAGCATCTGTTCTGAAATATCCGCGCCGACAACTTCAAAACCCAAGTGGCGCAAGAATCGTGTAGACCGGCCCGTCCCGCATCCGAAGTCGATTGCCTTCGAACCGCGTATGTGATTCTTAATGATGGCGGGCAGGTCCCTGTACGCCAGGAAGTATGTCCCGGCGAATTCAAGGCGATCGTACGCCTCGGCGCGCACCCTGTCCTCGTAGACATTAGAGAACTCCTGGTTCATTCCGAATAACTCTTCGGTAGAAGAAACACGTAGTCAATATCACTTCGTGAGGATCAGTTTTTTCGCCTCGGTGAACGCCCCCGCCTGCAGCCTGTAAAAGTAGACCCCGCTCGGCGCGTTGCGCGCATCCCACTGCACGCTGTACTCTCCCGGCTGCCGTTCATCGTCGACAAGGGTTGCCACCAATCGGCCAAGTACGTCGTAGATTTTCAATCGCGTGCGCACGGCAGCCTGCCCGCCTGCGGCTATGGAATAGCGAATAACGGTCGTCGGGTTGAAGGGATTGGGATAATTGTTAGCCAGGCTGTATTGCAGCGGTGCGGCGGGATGCTCCTTCACCGCGGTCACCTCCAGCCAAGTGTCGACAACCCTAAAATTATTCGCCCAGCCGCTTCCGTTCCAGGTCTGGAACAAAATCCCGGTGCTGCGTCCGATTGAATCGAATGTGTATGTGAAGAGGGCGCTGTTCACCCATGCGCTGCCGTTCCAGGTCTGGGGAAACTCGCTCGTGAGGTTTCCAAACGCATCGTAGGTGTATGTCTCCTGTGTGTAATTCTCCCATATGCTGTCTATCGACCACACCTGTGACAGAACATTGATTTCGTGCCCGCTCCCGTCATACGTGACGCTATCCTTTGAATCATTGGTCCATTTATTGAAAAAGAACACTTGAATCACGCGGGTGATCATATGCCCGCTCAGATCATAGGTAAAGATCAGATGATCCTCGCCCACCCATCCGGTGCCGTTCCAGGTCTGTGACGAATCATCCACCGGAAGACCGTTCGCGCCATACGAGATGAATTCCTGAAACTGGTTCACCCATGCGGTTCCGTTCCAGCTCTGTGTCAGATTGTTCGTCACATGCCCGTTCGGATCATAGGTGGAACTGAAAAGGACGATATTTACCCATGCGCTTCCGTTCCAGGTCTGCCCCGTTGCGGTTAACTGATTCCCGTTTGCGTCGTAGGTGAAGAGTAACAGAGAGAGATTTGCCCATGCGCTGTCGCTCCAGTGCTGATACGTGTGGCTTGTTTGGTGCCCGTTCACGTCGAAGGTGAAGAGCTCCTGATCGACGTTCACCCAGACGCTGTCGCCCCAGTTCTGAGTCGAATAGCCTGTGCGATGGCCCTGAAGATCGTATGTATATAAAATATCCGAAGAGTTTATCCATGCGCTCCCGCTCCAGGTCTGGAGGACGTAACTGACCGGCAGCCCGTTCACCCAGACGGTGCTGGTCCGCTGGTCGTTGACCCATACGCTTCCGCTATCATTCCAGACCTGATGCAAATGCGCGGTTTCATTTCCATCCGCATCATAGTCCGCGCTGTCTCGCCCGATGTTGGTCCAGACGGTGTCGGTCCACTGTTGACTGAGGAATATGCGGGCGGCGTTCGTGAGTGACTGAACGCGCTCCCGGTGAGCCGGTAGGTTCGCTGGGAGTCCGGTCTTCATCGGAGGAAGAAGATGCTGCCGGGAGGTGTTATCCTTGTTGAAAAATCCGGCGGGAGGTTTCGGAAAGAAATCCCGGATCTTACTCATTTCGCCGGAGAACGCTGGTTGAGAGCGGCCAGGGAGGGGGACTGCGACCAACACCCATGTCATGAAAAGGGTTACAATTCTCATATCGGTTCTCCTGAATGTGTGAATATGATTGGCGTAATCCTCCTTTTTATATCGAAGTCCAGATGTCGGGCTCCTTACTGCACCACCAGCACGGGGATCGACAAGCGGTGTCTGACTTTCGAAACCGTCGCACCGAGGATAAGATCCATCAGCCCGCGGTGGCGGTGGCCTCCCATGACGAGCAAATCTATATGGTGTTCCTCCGCAAGCCGGACAAGTTGCTCCGGCACCCGCCCGAACCCCAGCGCGGGAGTTGATTTGATACCCGCCTTTTCAAGTTGTTTGGCGATTCCTTCAAGTTGCTCCGCATCGTTTCTCGCCTCATCGTCATATGCATCCTTTCCGTATAACTGCCCGCTCACTCCTTCCACAATGTGGAAGAGAAAGAGCTCCGCCTTGTGCTGATGCGCGAGCGTTTGCGCGTGGGAGAGAACCTTCGCGTCGATCGCCCCGTAATCGACCGCGACTCCGATCCGCGAGTACTTTTGCTCCGTCAGCACGACAGGAGCCGCGGCGCGCGGCGCGGCCTTTTTCCTGCGCCACGACTCGGGAACTGAAAGGTAGACGAGCAGCAGGGCACATCCGATTGCAATCGGCACCACCGTGACCCAGATCCAGAACGCATTCGGACCCGCGTCGGCAATCCAGTCTGAAATCGCCCCGAACACAAGTTTGGTGTTCAGGCCGACGATGATGACGGCCGTGATCCAGGCGAGGATCTTAACCCAGGTCTTATTGGTAAATTCGCCCATTCTCCCCTTTTCGCTCGTCATCTGAATCAGGGGTATGACCGCAAACGGGAGCTGAAGGCTGAGGATTACCTGGCTCAGAATGAGCAGGCCGTACGATCCTTCCTCCCCGCGGGTGCCGATCACGACGACGGCCGGGACGATCGCGATGAGCCTTGTGATGAGGCGGCGCAGGATCGGCCGGATCTTAAACCTGAGAAATCCTTCCATCACGATCTGGCCGGCGAGCGTGCCTGTGAGCGTCGAACTCTGGCCGGATGAAATCAGGGCAACCGCAAAGAGCGTGCTCGCGAGGGTTGTTCCCAGCAAGGGTGTGAGAAGCTGATGCGCCTGTTGTATCTGGGTGACGACGACCCCGTTCTTGAAGAACACCGCGGCCGAAACCATCAAAATCGCGGCATTCACAAAGAGCGCCGCATTAAGCGCAACGGCGGTATCGATGAGATTGTACTTGCAGGCGGTCCGCTTGCCTTCGGGCGTTTGACCGACATCGCGGGTTTGAACAAGGGCCGAGTGAAGATAAAGATTGTGCGGCATCACCGTGGCGCCGAGGATGCCGATCGCCACAAACAGGCTGTCGGCGCTCAGGCGGGGCACGAGGCCGGCCGCAGCCTCAGACCAAACGGGATGGGAAAGAAACATCTCAATGGAAAAGCAGATGCCGATGGTCGTGATCAGGATCAGGATGAAGGCTTCCATCTTCCTGATGCCGAGATTCTGGATCACGAGGAACAACATCGTATCGAATCCGGTGATAATCACGCCGTAGAGGAGGGGCACCTTGAAGAGAAGGTTCAGGCCGATCGCGGTGCCGAGAACCTCGGCGAGGTCGCAGGCGGCGATCGCGATTTCGCATAAGACCCAGAGCGCGAATGCGATCGGAGCGGGATACCGGTCGCGGCACGACTGGGCGAGATCCCGCCCCGTTACGATGCCCATCCTCGCGGAGAGCGTCTGGAGGAGGATCGCCATCAGGTTCGACATCAGCAACACCCAGACGAGCTGATATCCGAACCTCGCTCCTCCCTCGAGGTCTGTGGCCCAGTTGCCGGGGTCCATATACCCTACGCTGACCAGATAAGCCGGGCCCGCGAACGCAAACATCTTCCGGACGACTCCGAAGTGGGAAGGGACCGGAACCGACCGGTGAACCTCGGAGAGAGAAACGCTCGATTTGTCAGGGGTGAAGTGCATTACAACCTGGTCGCCGCCTCCCTAATGGACACCGCCCATAAGTTTCCGAATCGGCTTGACAAGAAATGCGAGGATGAGCGCTGCCACACCGGTCGTTCCAAAAATCGTGAGAAAGAGGGTCGGCAGCGGCATCGTTTCAAAGAGCCCGGCCACCTGGCCGCCGATATAATTACCCAGAGCAATCGTGAGGAACCAGATTCCCATCATCTGGCCCGCGATTCGCTGGGGCGCGAGCTTGGTCACGGTACTGAGTCCGACCGGACTGAGGCAGAGTTCCCCGACCGTGTGACAGAGGTAGACCGCCACGAGCCACATCGGGCTGACGCGCGCCTGCTCCGGGCCGGAGAGGTGAGCCCCCCATGAGAGAATGAGATAGCCGAGGCCGACAAAAAAGAGTCCGAGGGCAAACTTTGCAGGGCTCGAAGGCTCCCGCTTGCCGAGCTTGACCCAGATGGCGGCAAAGACTCCCGCAAAGATAACGAGGAAGAGCGAGTTCACCGACTGCAACCAGCTTGATGGGAACGCGAAACCTAAAAAGTGATTGTCCGTCAGGCGGTCCGCGAAGAGATTGAGTGTCGAACCGGCCTGCTCAAATGCGGACCAGAAGAGCACGGTGAACAGAAAGAGAATCGCGACGACAGCAATACGCTTCCGTTCGACGCTCGTCCACTCTCCCTTGACGAAGACCCAGACGAAGTATAGAACCGGCATCAGGAGTATGACCGTTCCCAATGTCTTGCTCAGGCCGGATACCGTAATATTGAGGACCCCGGACATGTTCAGAACCAGAATCAGCGCGATCACGCCAATCAACCCCCCGGCCGCCTTCATGAATTGTAGCTTGTGCCGCGCGTGGTTCTCCGTTTGATGGCTGCCCGGCGGATGCAATCCGGCCTGGCCGAGATACTTCCCGCCCCGCACATACTGAATGAGCCCGAGCGTCATCCCGATACCCGCCGCAGCGAACCCGTAGTGCCAGTCGACCTTTTGCCCCAGATAACCGCAAACGATGGGGGAGATCAGGGCGCCCAGATTTATGCCCACATAGAAGATGGAGAATCCGGCATCACGGCGGGAATCGGTCTCGGAGTAGAGCGCTCCCACCATCGTGCTGATATTCGGTTTGAGAAGTCCCGTTCCGAGGACGATGAGCACGAGGCCCTGGAAGAAAAACCAGTTGCCGTGAAACGCCATGCTGAAATGGCCGAGGGCGATGATAATGCCGCCGAAGAGAACCGCCTTTCGTTGCCCGAGAAACCTGTCGGCAATCCATCCGCCGGGGAGGCCTGTCATGTAGACCATCGCCGTGTACATTCCGTAGATCGAGCCGGCGGTCGGAACGTCAAACTGCAAACCGCCCTTCGTCGCATCCGCAGTCATGTAGAGGATGAGGAGAGCGCGCATGCCATAGTAACTGAACCGTTCCCACATCTCGGTGGCAAAGAGCGTCGCGAGTCCCCGGGGATGGCCGAGAAATGTTTTTTCGCTCGGCGCGATCCCGGCGGCAGCCCGGCTTTCGTCACTCATGGTCTAAACTCTTCCCGGTGTACTTCAATAGTAGCCTAATTATCGTCTTTTAAAGTACTTAAAGGAGTTATGAGAAGCAAGGTTTGTTGTTCATCCGTCTTTTTTTCCGTATCTTGAGTCGCTTTCCGGTTCCAAATTTCAGCTCACTTTTACGATTCCCGAAGGCTCCCGCACATGCTTTCTCGAAATAGCGTCAAGAATGTAAAGTTGCTTGCCTGGGTGGACGAGATCTCGTTCCTCTGCCGTCCTTCGGCGATCCATTGGTGCGATGGCTCCGAGGCAGAATCGGAGGAGCTCTCCAATAAACTCGTCGAGTCGGGGACCTTCATCCGGCTGAACGAGAAGAAACGGCCCAACAGTTTTCTCGCACGTTCGGACAAGAGCGACGTCGCGAGGGTGGAGGACCGGACCTTCATTTGCAGCGTCAGAAAAGACGACGCCGGGCCGACGAACAACTGGGTGAACCCGAAAGAGATGAAGGCGTCTCTGAGCAAGCTCTTCGCCGGTTGCATGCGCGGGCGGACGATGTATGTCATCCCCTTCAGCATGGGACCGCTCGGATCGAACATCTCCTACATCGGGGTGCAAATTACGGATTCTCCCTACGTGGTGGTCAGCACAAAAATCATGACGCGGATGGGGACGAAAGTTCTCGAGGCGCTCGGCGACGGCGACTTTGTCCCGTGCCTCCATTCCGTCGGAATGCCGCTCTCACCGGGAGAAAAGGACGTTCCGTGGCCCTCGAATAAGGAACACAAGTACATCGTCCACTTTCCGGAAGAGCGGACGATCTGGTCGTTCGGCAGCGGCTACGGCGGCAACGCCCTCCTCGGCAAAAAATGCTTCGCCCTGAGGATCGCTTCCACGATGGCCAGAGACGAGGGATGGCTCGCCGAGCACATGCTGATCCTCGGCGTCGAGTCTCCCCAGGGAGAAAAAACGTATGTGGCCGCGGCGTTTCCAAGCGCCTGCGGGAAAACAAATTTTGCGATGCTCATACCGCCGAAGGCATTTGACGGCTGGAAGGTGACGACCGTGGGGGACGACATCGCCTGGATCAAGCCGGGCGAGGACGGCAGACTTTACGCGATAAACCCCGAAGCCGGATATTTCGGCGTGGCCCCGGGAATGTCAGACAAGACGAACCCCAACGCCATGAAGTGCATTCGGGCGAACACTATTTTCACGAACGTGGCGCTGACCCCCGACGGAGACGTCTGGTGGGAGGGGATGACCGAGACCCCGCCGCCCAGGCTCGTAGACTGGCAGGGGGAAGAATGGACCCCCGGCTCGGGCCGTCCGGCCGCGCATCCGAACGCCCGGTTCACAGCTCCGGCCACTCAAAACCCCATCGTAGATTCCGCCTGGGAGGACCCGAAAGGGGTTCCCATCGGCGCATTCGTCTTCGGCGGAAGGAGAAGCGGAGTCCAGCCCCTCGTTCTTCAATCCGCGAATTGGAATTTCGGCGTCTATGCCGCAGCCACCATGGGCTCCGAGACCACTGCGGCCGCGGCCGGAGACCTTGGGAAAGTCCGAAGGGATCCGATGGCGATGCTCCCATTCTGCGGCTACCACATGGCCGACTACTTCAACCACTGGCTCCAGTTCGGACGAAACCTGCCGAACCCGCCCCGGATCTTTACCGTGAACTGGTTCCGAAAAGACGAGAACGGAAAGTTCCTGTGGCCGGGCTTCTCCGAAAACATGCGGATCCTCAAATGGATCGTCGACCGCGCCCGCGGTCACGGGTACGGGATCGAAAGCCCGCTTGGGTGGATGCCGAGATACGAGGATATCTGCTGGAACGGGCTCGAAGAGTTCTCCAGGGAGAAGTTCAACCTCGCCATGTCGGTGAACAGCGAAGACTGGAAGAAGGAGCTCCTCTCGCACGAGGAGTTTTTCTCAAGACTCTATGACAAGCTCCCGAAAGAGTTCATCTTCATGCGTGAATTGACTCTCTCCAGCCTCTGGCGGTCTCCCGTCCACTGGGAACTCGCTTCCGAACGATAGATTCCCACCATGAAGGCGGCACGCTTCCACACATTCGGCGGTCCGGAAGTTCTCCGATATGAAGACGCTCCGGCGCCAACGGCGGGGCCGCGCGACGCACTCATTCAGATGAAGGCTGCCGCGCTCAACCACCTCGATCTCTGGGTGACGAACGGCGCGCGCGAACGGAACATTCCCCTCCCGCACATCCCCGGCTCCGACGGCTCCGGTGTGATTCTCGAGGCGGGAAGCGACGTGGACTGGCTCAAACCGGGAGACCGGGTGCTGATTTGTCCCGGACTTTCATGCGGCCATTGCCAGATGTGCCTCAGCGGGCGCGATAATATTTGCCCCTCATATCGCGTGCTCGGGGTGCGGGAAGACGGCACGTACGCCGAGGTCGTGAAAGTCCCGGCGGTGAACTGCGTGCCCATTCCGGAGGGACTGGATTTCAACGAGGCGGCCGCCATACCGGTTGTTTTTCTGACCGCATGGCATATGCTCGTCACGCTCACCGCGATCAGGCCGGGCGAGACGGTGCTCGTTCATGGCGCCGGAAGCGGAGTCGGCTCCGCCGCCATTCAGGTCGCGGCGCTCTTCGGACCGCGGATTATCGCCACGGCCGGATCTGACGAAAAACTGCGGAGAGGGAAAGAGCTCGGAGCGCACGAACTGATCAACTATCGCAACGTCGATTTCGCCGAGGAGGTCCGGCGGATGACGAACAAGAAGGGCGTCGATATTGTCTTCGAGCATATCGGCGGCGAGGTGTTTGAAAAGAGTATCACCGTGCTTGCGAAGGGGGGCCGGCTCGTCACCTGCGGCGCGACCGGAGAGTTTACCGCAAAGCTCGATATCCGCTACGTCTACGCCCGCCACCAGACGATCTTCGGCTCGTGGATGGGGACGAAGGGTGAATTGATCGAAGTCCTGAAGCTCTTCGAGGGAGGAAAGGACAAACGCCGGCTCCATCCCGTTATCGATCAAGTCTTTCCGCTTGCCAAGGCCGCCGACGCCCAGCGGCGCATGCAGGAGAGAGCCAATAGCGGGAAGATCATATTAGAAATCTGACCCTTGGCGCCCGGTAATGTTTCAGTTTGACGGATTCTCTCTCCACCTCGTCATGCTGACATGCTTCTGGTCAGCATCTTGCAACGCATTTAGGAAGATCCCGACCTAAAACATGTCGGGATGACGAGATAACACGAATATGCGACACGAGCGAATATTGACTCATTGATCTGCCGCGATGGTCTCCTTCTCCGATATCGAATCCGCATACAAGGTCCTGCGTCCCGTCGTCCACAAGACACCGCTTCTCTCTTCGCGCACGTTCAACGACATCTCAGGCAACGAAGTTTACTTCAAAGCCGAGAATTTCCAGCGGGTGGGGGCGTTCAAGTTCAGGGGGGCATACAACAAGATCGCATCGCTGACCGCCGAGCAGAAACGGGCGGGCGTCATCGCCCACTCGTCGGGCAATCATGCACAGGGTGTTGCGCTTGCGTGCAAACTCTTCGGCGTGAAAGCCGTCATCGTGATGCCGCACGATTCCGTCCCCGGAAAAGTCGAGGCGACAAAATCCTACGGCGCCGAGATTGTCTTCTGCGGCAACACAACAGACGACCGGGAGCGCACCACCGACGAACTCATCAAGAAATCAGGCTACACGCTCGTCCATCCGTTCAACGACCCGACGCTCATCGCGGGGCAGGGAACCGCGGCCCTCGAGATTTTTCAGGACATCAAGGAGCTCGATTACCTGGTTGTTCCGGTCGGGGGCGGGGGATTGATCTCCGGATGCTCGATCGCGGCGAAAGCGCTCTTCCCGGGGGTCCGGGTTATCGGAGTGGAGACGAAGGGAGCCGACGATTGTTACCGCTCGTTCCACTCCCGGAAGCTCGTAAAACTTCCGTCCGTCAAGACGATCGCCGACGGGATGCGCACGCTCTCCGTCGGGGAGCTCAATTTCGAGATTATCCTCAAGAATGTGGACGATATGATCACAATCGAGGACGAGGATATCCCCCCGATGATGAGATTCTTCGCCCAGAGGATGAAAATCGTCGTTGAGCCGACCGGGGCGGTCGCACCCGCGGCGGTCATGAAGAGGGCGATCGGGGCGACCGGAAAGAGGGTCTGTGCGATAGTCAGCGGAGGGAACGTGGAGCCGGAGATGTTGAAGCAAGTACTCTGAACCGGCGTGTCATCCTGAGGGAGCGGAGCGACCGAAGGATCTATGCGATTGAGGCCGGAGATCCTTCGCTGCGCTCAGGATGACAATCTGAGTTGACATTTTTTTGCCGAATTACTAAATTTACCTACCTGTTTCTTAACCCTCACCGTAAATCAAAATCATATAAAGGGGACCGCCATGTACCTCATCCGAGATGTAATGCACTGCAAGCCGGGCCAGGTCAAGCCGATGGTCGATAAGTTCAAGGACCTGGCAAAGCTTATGACAAAAATGGGATACGTTTCGTCCATGCGGGTGTCAACAGACCTTTCCGCGGAACGCTACTGGACAGTGGTGGCGGAATCTGAAGTCAAGAACCTCGACGATTTCGGCAAGCAGGCACAAGAGGCGATGACGGATCCAAAATTCCAGAAGATCATGAAGAACTACCACGAGCTCATCGACACAGGACGGCGGGAGATTTTCAGAATCGAAGGATAGTAGGCTGTCCGTGTCATCCTGAGCGGCACGTAGTAACGCGAAGGATCTCCTATCCCGAGGGCGGGAGATCCTTCGCGGAGTTTACACTGAGCGAAGCGGACGTGCTCAGGATGACATTAGGCCTTCTTTAGCGCCTGATGGAAGTCCGCGATCAGGTCTTCCACCCCCTCCACACCAACCGATATCCGGATCATTCCGGGCGTCACACCGTGACTCTTCAGCTCGGCTGCGCTCATGTTGATATGGGAGGAATAGACCGGGATGCTGACCAGAGTTTCAACTCCGCCGAGCGACATCGCGTTGACGGCAACCTTCAGATTGTCGCAGACCCGCACAGCCGCCTTCACTCCACCCTTCACCTCGACCGTCACCATGCCCCCGAACCCCGACATCTGCTTTTTCGCCAGCGTGTGCTGCGGATGGGAGCGCAGTCCCGGATAGAGGACGCGTGAAACTTTCGGGTGTTTCTCCAGAGCGCGCGCAAGCTGCATCGCGTTATCGGTCTGGCGGTTGACCCGGAGGTCGAACGTCTTCAGGCTCCGTTCGAGGAGGAATGCGGCAAACGGATCGGCGCATCCGCCGAGATGCTTGGCCAACCCCTTCACTTTGGCGATGAACCCTCGCCTGCCGACGACCACACCGCCCATGAGATCGGCGTGCCCGCCGAGATATTTCGTGGTACTTTCCACGATCACGTCCGCACCGTACTCGAACGGCCGCTGATTGACAATACTGGCAAACGTATTGTCGATCATGACGGTGATCTTTGTCCGGAATTCTTTCTCAGCCCGGCGCGTCAGCCGAATGGCTTTTTCGAGATCGACCAGGCTCAGGGTGGGGTTCGTCGGGGTCTCTATATAGACGACTTTCGTCCTCGGAGTAATGAGGTAGAGCAAATCGTCGAGAGAGTTCGGCTCGACATAGCTGACTCCGATCTGAAAGGAAGGGAGCGTATCGCGGAAGAACCGGTAACTCCCTCCATAGAGTGCCGGAGTGCTGACCATTTCGTCACCGGACCGGCAAACAGCCATGATCGCCGTTGAAATCGCGGCCATACCCGATGAGAAGAGCGCCGCGGCCTCCGCCCCCTCCATCAGGGCGATCCGGTCTTCGGCTTCGTTCACGGTCGGATTGTGGTACCGGGTATAGACATACACAGTGGGATCCCCCTTCGCATACCGGATCGCGTCGCTGGAATTCTCAAACCGGTAGGTGCTCGTCTGATAGATCGGTGTCGTGACGGGCCCCTTGAATGCGTGGAGATGTTTTCCGTGGATCGCCCTGGTTGCCAGGGAGAGGCGTCCCGCTTTTGATGCTTTCATTGTCTGCCGTTTCATTTGGTGGAAATCAACGCGCGCAGGTTTGGGAGCGCCCGCCGTCGATGCTGAAACTTCCTCCGGTAATCCATCCTGCGCGATCCGAGGCGAGAAAGAGAATCAGGTCTGCAACTTCCTCGGGGGAACCGACGCGTCCGATCGGATGAGTCGTCTTGCTGTGCTCCAGGAATTTTCCGTACGCCTCTTCCGCCATTCCGCTCGTTCGGTGGAGGTTGGTGACGACCACCCCCGGATCGACCGCGTTCATCCGCACGCCCTTCGGACCCAGCTCGAGGGCCGCGCAATGCGTCAGTTGGTCGACGCCCGCTTTGCTGACGCAGTAGGAGAGAACGCCGGGAAACGCCCGGATACCGGTCACGCTCGAGAGATTGACGATGTTGCCCTTACGCTCTATTATAGAGGGGAGGGCAAGCTGAGTAAGCCGGAACAACGACCGGATATTGATATCGAACATCCGGTCCCACTCGTCGAGGGTCGTGGTCTCTATCGTCCCGCTTGCGATGATGCCTGCCGCGTTCACCAGCACGTCGATGCCGCCGAACCGTTCGAGAGTCCGGTTCACGATCCGGCGCCGGTCCTCTTCGTTCGTCACGTCGGCTGCGATCACTTCCACCTGTTCCGGCGGGAAGGATGCGGAAAGAGTTTTCAGTTCCTTTTCCCGTCGCGCGGCAAAGGAAACCTTCGCCCCGCGGGCCGCGGCCATCAGCGCTGTCGCCTTTCCGATGCCGCTCGAGGCGCCTGTGACGACAAAAACTTTGCCGGAAAAATCCTGATCCATTATCAGCCCTTCTGGGAGTGCGTGGTAGATATGATCCGGTTGGCTCTGCGAAATATTGCGGTGAACATCGGTTGGGTCAGTTTCCCGGTGAAGGTGTTTTGCTGGCTCGGATGGTACGACCCGATCAACGTCTGGCGGTCATTGAGTTTGTATTCCGCTCCATGACCGAAGGCGGGCCGCCGCGCAGAAGGGGTCAACCCGAGTTCCCGGAATGCATCGAAGGCCGTGTCGAAAGCGACCTTCCCGAGCGCCACGATCACGCGCACACGCGGAAGGAGGCGGATTTCTTTCAGCAAATATCCCCGGCAGTTTCGCAACTCCGATGGCAGAAGCTTGTTTTGTGGCGGAGCGCACCGCGCCGAGGCGGTGATGTAGCAATCGGTCAGGCGCATTCCGTCATCCCGGGAAATTGAGGCCGGCCGGTCCGCGAAACCCGCCTTATGGAGCGTCGCATAGAGCCAGTCGCCGCTCCGGTCGCCGGTGAACATCCGCCCGGTCCGGTTCCCTCCGTGGGCCGCGGGGGCTAACCCGACGATGAGGAGCCGCGCATTCGGGTCTCCGATGCTCGGGACAGGTTTACCCCAATAGGTCGAATCCTTGAAGCGGGCCACCTTCTCATCGGCGACCGTCTCTCTCCACGCCACGAGCCGCGGGCAAATCCTGCACCGGACGACGGTACGCTGGAGGGCTTGTAGGGCGTTGGCAGCCATTGGGTTCTGGTGGGAGCTCCTTCGGTAGTGCCTCAGTCCGGTCCTATTTCTTCTGAACTCGTCATGCTGACATGCTTCAGGTCAGCATCTTCCAACGTTTTTAGAAAGATCCCGACCTAAAACATGTCGGGATGACGAGCTTGGGGGAAGCCGAGACGCTGCCGATTCCTAGTAGCGCGGAACTTTCCGGTCGACCTTTACGGACCAGGCGTCGATTCCTCCGGTCAGGTTCTTCACGTTCTTGAAGCCTTTCTCGTACAGGAACTCCACGGCTCTCTGGCTGCGGTTTCCGTGGTGGCAATAGACGATGATCTCCTGGTCGGAATCGAGTTCGGTGTAGCGTCTCGGAAGCTGCCCCAGCGGGATGAGGGTTCCTCCGATGTTGACGATTTCCTGTTCCGACGGCTCCCGCACATCGAGGATCATCGGGTGATCTCCCCTGTCGAGCCTCTCTTTCAACTGTTCCGGCGTGATTTGAAGAGCCGCCATGTCGTAGGTCCTTTCGATCGGGGGGTCGGACAGATACCCGAGGTTGTACTGCCGCACTTTTTTGAACCGGGGGGGCTGAACCGGCAGATCGGCCATCACGAAATCGACGAATTCCTGTTTCGACTTCACCTGAAGGGCCGGGTTGTGCCGCCTCTCGAACCCGATCGTGGAGTTCGGCTTCGGGCTCATCGCCTTCCCGCACGAAGAACCGGCGAAGTGCGTCGGATAGATCTCCACGGCGTCGTCGAGCCTCATCAATTTTCCCCAGATGCTGTCGTAGAGAAGCTCCCCGCTTCCGTCGAGATCCGGACGGCCGGTGTCTCCCACGAAGAGCGTGTCGCCGGTGAGCACGAGCCAGGGTTCTTTGCTGCGGGTCGTGTCGCTCACGAGGATACTGATGCTATCGGGGGTATGGCCGGGTGTGTGAAGGATCTTGAGAAGAATATTTCCGACCTTGATCTCCTCGCCATCCTTGATGCCCTTCACCGGGAATTTCGTGACGAGGGACTCATGGAAATAGATCTCGGCCCCGCTCGCTGCGGCAAGCCGTTTTGCGCCGGAGAGATGATCGGCCTGGGCGTGCGTCTCGATGATATGCGTGATCTGCATCCCGTGGCCGGCGGCGTACCGGAGGTAGGGATCGATCTCGTGCTGCGGATCGATCACGGCGCAAACTTGCTTCTGGGTGCAACCTATCAGGTAGGAAAGGCATCCTCCCTGTTCGTGACGGAATTGCTGAAAGATCAAGATCTACCCCGATTTTCCTTTCAGCCGCTGCAGCGCCCGGGAGAGCGCCTCCAGTTCGGCTTCTTCCCGCGTGAGGCCTTCCGTGCGCACGATGGTCGCACCGGGATCAATGTTCGATATATGGCAGTGGTACTGTTCACCGAATTTGTAAGAAGTGATGTTCACTTGAAGGCCTGCCAATTCCTTCTGTTCGACGCGATACTCCTCCGGACTCAACATGATTACGCTCTCCTCTCAGCGGGGGGACTGACAGCGTTCCCCGACTCGGTCGAAACCAGGAATTCAGGATTGGAGCATGGCTGCATAAATCCTTCCTCCTTTCGTAACGATGGTTGAGGGTGTCCAAACCAATTAATAAAGTAAGTTGTTCTGATAAATGCAAGGGACGAGCGTTGCAGGTGGTAGGTGAATTTCAACAACCCATCCGAACACCCGCAGCCTAAAGGCTGCGGCTACCGAGCCCGATGCATCGGTAGGCGCGACCTTCAGGTCGCGTAAGGAGAACCAGGAAGGCCGTTGCATTGACCGCCGTTTTTTTACTATATTAGGAATGTCATTTATGAGAAATTTTTTCGTCCTTTTCGCGCTCACCGCCGCGATCGCCTCTCAGGCGCGCTCCCAGGCGAACCCCTCCGACATGCAATTCCGTCTCGCGGAAAGCTATGAGCAGAGCGGGGATTTCGAGTCGGCCGTGAAGATCTATCAATCGATCTATGCGAAAGACTCGTCGAACATGGTGGTCTTCGAAGCCCTGCGGCGCGATTACATGCAGCTCAAGTGGTACGACAACGCGATCCCGCTCCTCGAGCGGATGATCAAAAAGATGCCCGATAACGTCACGCTGCTGTCGAGTCTCGCATCCGTTTACCTGCTCAGGTCGGACGAGCCCAAGGCCGATGCGATCTGGGAGCGTGCGATCAACGCGGACCCCAAACATGAGGTGACCTACCGGATGGTCGGGAGCTCGATGCTGCAAACCAGACAATTCGAGAGGGCGATAAAAGTTTACAGGCGCGGCCGTGTCGCGTGCGGAGATCCGGCCCTCTTCGCGTCGGACATCGCTTATCTTTACTCCATCACATTAAAGTATCCCGAGGCGACCGCGGAATATCTCGACATGGTCAGGCAAAATCCCGTGCAGCTCGGCTATGTGGAATCCCGCATCGCAACCTATACCGGCCGCCCGGAAGGGCTCGGCGCGGCAACGCTCACCGTCGAGAAGGCGGCAAAGGCGGAACCGGGAAACCTGGCCTTCCAGCAAATGCTCGCCTGGCTCTACATGGAGGGGAAGCATTACGACCAAGCATTCGAGGTCTATAAGGTCATCGACGAGAAGGCGCACGCGGAGGGACACGAGATGTTCGGTTTCGCCACCCGCGCGCTGAACGAGAAGGCCTACGCTGTCGCCGCAAAAGCGTTCACGGGCATCGTGGAGAAATTCCCGAAGTTCGATCAGATGGCGCTCGTGAAGTTCGGTTACGCGCATACGCAGGAGGAGATCCAATCCGAGAGCGATACGCTGAACCTGTTCGGCGGAGTCGATCCGTTCGGCGCGAAGGCGCCGCGCGAATCCGGGGGAAACCCGCTCTACGGCGGAGCGATCGCGGCGTACGAGCAGGTCATCAAGGAATTTCCAACGACGGAGATTGCCGCCCGTTCGATGCTGCGCATCGCGACCTTGAAGCAGGAGAAGTTGTTCGACCTTCCCGGCGCCAGGGCCGAACTCGAAAACCTCTCCTCCCGGTATGCGATGTTCCCCGGGGTCCTCGAGGAGGCCACGCTCCGGCTCGGGGACGTCTACCTGACACAGGGGGAGCTCGATAAGGCGGGAGCCGAGTACCGGATCCTCGCCGGTCAGGGGCTGATCGTCAACCCGCGGCAGGAGACCGCCGCGCTGCGCCTGGCGGAGCTTGATTATTTCCGGACAAAGTTTCAGGATGCGCTCGGCAAGCTCAAAGACCTCACCCGGAACGCCGGCTCCGACGTCACAAACGACGCGCTGAGCCTGCAGATCTTCATCCAGGACAACATTAAGGAGGATTCGCTCTCGTTGAGAGAATACGCGCAGGCGGATCTTCTCAAGCGCCGGCAAAAAATACCCGAGGCGCTCGCTGCATTTGAATCGATCGTGAAGTCCTATCCGAAATCGAATGCCGTCGACGAGGCGCTGATGAGCACCGGCGACCTGCTGACCCGGCTCGAACGCTATGCCGACGCCCTCGCCGTCTATAATCGCCTTCTAAAGGATTTTCCGGAGAGCATCGTGCTCGACAGGACGGTGATGAAGATCGCCGAGGTCTACCGGCTCGGACTGAAGGATCCGGCGAACGCGATTGCGACGTATCAGAAGCTGCTGGAACAGTATCCCAACTCAATTTACGCCGGGCGGGCGCGCAGCAGAATCCGGGAGCTGAGAGGAGATAACATATGAAACGGGTTCGCTGGCCGCTGCTTCTGCCCTTGTTTCTGCTGGCATCGATCGCCTGGGGACAGAAGATTCTCATCCCGATGGACCTGAAGCAAACCGACCACCTCAAGGCGTACGGCATCGCGTACTGGGCCCTCACGAAAAATATTGAGGTCGATTGGCTTCTGAACTACCGCGGAGGCTCGTTCATGCTCGACGGCGTCGAGGCGATCTCGCAGGAGTGCCGCGTGCGCGGGGTGCTCTTCGAACAGATCAGCGGCGCTCAGGCGAGCCAGATCTACTCCGAAGTTCAGGCGGAGAACAACAACATGGATGCGGTGCGCCTGGAAAAGGCGCCGAAGATCGCCGTCTACGTGACGCCCAATCTTCTGCCGTGGGACGACGCGGTCACGCTCGTGATGGAATACGCGGAAATTCCGTACGACAAGGTGTGGGATCCCGAAGTGCTGCAGGATAAGCTCCTCAAGTATGACTGGATCCATCTTCATCACGAGGATTTTACGGGGCAGTACGGGAAGTTCTACGCGAACTATTCGTCCCAGCCCTGGTACGTGGAACAACAGGTCCTCTACGAGAAAAAAGCCAGGGAGCTCGGATTCAGCAAGGTCTCCGAGGTGAAGAAAGCCGTCGTCCGGAAGATCAAGGAGTATATGGCGGCGGGAGGATTCATGTTCGCGATGTGCTCGGCGACCGATACGTATGATATTGCACTTGCCTCCCAAAATACCGACATTTGTGACGTCATGTACGACGGGGATCCCCCCGACCCCGATGCGCAGAAAAAACTCGACTTTTCACAGTGTTTGGCGTTCGAGAACTTCAAACTCGAGATGAACCCGCTCCGGTACGAGTATTCCGACATCGATATTCCGCCGAGCGACATGGTGGCGACGCTGAACCCTGAAACGGATTATTTCACGCTATTTGAATTCTCGGCGAAATACGATCCCGTCCCGACCATGCTGACCCAGGATCACGCGAACATCATCAAGGGTTTTCTCGGGCAGACGACCAATTTCAAGAAGAGCCTCATTAAGAAAAACGTGACGATACTTGCCGAGAAGGAAGGCACCGAGGAGGTGCGGTACATCCACGGGAACCTGGGACGGGGGACCTGGACGTTTTACGGAGGACACGATCCGGAGGACTACCAGCACGCCGTCGGCGATCCGCCCACGGACCTGCGATTGCACAAGAACTCGCCGGGCTACAGGTTGATCCTCAACAATATCCTGTTTCCGGCCGCAAAGAAGAAACAGCAAAAGACCTAGAAACTGTTTGTCGCTCAATCCGTTGCAGTCGTACGCCGGGACCCCGGCCCCCCTTCACTAACTTTTCACATCGATGCGGCTGGCCGTACTATCAGATATCCACTCAAATCTCCAGGGGCTCCAGAAGTCGCTTGAGATCGTCTCGCAAAAAAACGTCGACGCCGTCGTCTGCCTGGGCGATCTGATCGGATACGGGGCGAACCCCAACGAGTGCATCGAGCTCGTGCGGAAAACGACCGAACACATCCTGCTCGGCAATCACGACGAGGCTGCGATCGAGCTCTCCAAAACGGAGTACTTCAATCCGCTCGCGCGCACCGCCGCAGAGTGGACGAGCAAGGAGCTCACGAAGGAACATGTGGAGTTCATCCAGCGGCTTCCCTTCACTCTGGAGCTCGACGGCTCGCTCTTCGTTCATTCCTCGCCGTACGAGCCGGCTGAATGGCATTACATCCTCTCCCCCGCCGACGCGCAGTTCAACTTCTACTACTTCACACAGCCGGTTTGCTTCCT